>JAGDCE010000162.1 GCA_017958705.1 Clostridia bacterium | reverse complement strand
GTTCTGTTCCGATACAGCGGCGGCGAATGCACCGTATTCGTCCGTCGCATCCTTTGCTGTACTTCGGCGGAGCTGATATTATACAGCGACGAGACCGGGGAGACGGTCGGGATCGACGCCGTATATGACGGAATATGCGGAGACAGAGACGAGTTCAAAGCCGTCTTCTCTCCCTCATCCGGGCTTTATTACGCCGCTTTCCGCCTTACGCTTGACGACGGCGAATACTTCGTTCACAGCACCGGCGACGAAACCCGCGGCATCCTCCGCGCTGACATTTCGGAATGCGGCAGATTCCAGCTGCTTTATACCGAAGAGTACGCCCGGGTCGATCCCGTTTTTGCCGGCGCGAATATGTATCATATATTCGTCGACAGGTTTTTCAAAAGCGGAAAAAGCCCGAGACGCGGCGACGCGGTCTATTTTGACGACTGGTACAACGATATCCCGGAATATACCGAATATCCCGGAATGGAGATGGAGAACAATTCATTCTTCGGCGGAGACCTTTACGGCGTCACAGAAAAACTGCGTTATCTTTACGATCTCGGGACCGATATCATTTATATGTCGCCGATATTCGAAGCGTATTCAAACCACAGATACGACGTAGGCGATTTCATGAGAATCGACGCGAGCATCGGCGGCGAGGGTGCTTTTGCCGAATTGTGTGAAAGGGCGCATTCGCTCGGTATGCGTGTTATCATCGACGGCGTTTTCAACCACACCGGAAACCGGAGCGTGTACTTCAATCAATTTAAAAAATACGGCGAAGGCGGAGCGTACAACGACCCGGATTCAGAATACCGCGACTGGTATTATTTCAAAGAGTGGCCGGACGATTACGAATGCTGGTGGGGCGTTAAAGCGCTCCCGAAGCTCGATCAGGACAACCCGGCCGTATTCGATCTTATCTGCGGTGAACACGGCGTTATAAAGAAATATCTTCGCATGGGCGCAGACGGTTTCCGCCTCGACGTCGCCGACGAGCTGACTGAAAATCTTCTCGACGGCATAAAGCGCGCGGCGCAGGAAGAAAAGCCCGGCGCTGTCGTCATCGGCGAGGTATGGGAGGACGCTTCAAACAAGATCTCTTACGGCAAAAGAAGACATTATTTCTCGCACGCTCAGCTTGACGGAGTCATGGATTACCCGCTTCGCGACGCGGTGATCACGTACGTTAAAACAGGCGACGCGGGGGCGATAACAAAGGCTCTGACGCTCATAAACACGCATTATCCCGCCCACGTGAAAAACTTCCTCATGAACTTTCTCGGCAGTCACGATACTGAGCGGATTATGACAGTGCTCGGCGGCGATCCCGCGAACGATCTTCCCGGATCAGTGCTTGCCGTGAAGCGGATGACGAAACCTCAGTATGTCCTCGCACGCAGACGGTTTCTTCTCGCGTTCTCGCTTCTCTGCTTCTGTCCCGGTATCGTTTCCGTATATTACGGCGACGAAGCGGGCATGCAGGGATACAGAGATCCGTTCAACCGTATGCCGTTCCCGTGGGGATATCAGGATACGCAGATCACCGATGCGGTACGGAAACTGCTGAAATTACGAAAAAACTTATCGGGCGACGTTTCGGTCGAATACGCCGGAGACGGTATACTGATACTGAAGCGTGACGGTCACGTATTCGCATCGAACGTCTCGGACAAAAAGGCCGAAATATTCCTCGGCGGATATTACCGCGATACGGACGGCAACACGTACGCCGATACGGTCGTCGTACCGCCGCTCGGTCATTATATACTCAGAAAAGAAACGGAACAACCAAATGATCAGATTACATGAATACGGAGTAAAATACGAAAACGGTCAGCTTATAAAGTCGACCGATACCTCCGCGCGCGAGAAAACCATCGCTTACGGCATACTGCGCGCTCACAGCGCGACGGGCGGCGATAAACTGAAGATAAAATTCGACGCCATGGCGTCTCACGACATCACGTACGTCGGCATCATTCAGACCGCGCGCGCAACGGGTGCTCTGAAAGAGTTCCCGATACCTTACGTCCTCACCAACTGCCACAATTCGCTCTGCGCCGTAGGCGGTACAATAAACGAGGACGATCACCGCTTCGGTCTTTCGGCATGCGTCAAGTACGGCGGTGAGTTCGTGCCCGCGCATGAATCGGTCATCCACGCTTATATGCGCGAGAATTACGCCGGCTGCGGCAAGATGATCATCGGTTCCGATTCTCATACGAGATACGGCGCGCTTGGCACCGTTGCCGTAGGCGAAGGCGGCCCGGAGCTCGTCAAACAGCTCGTCGGTATGACTTACGACATCGACGCGCCTCAGGTGATCGCGATAAAGCTCACCGGCAGTCCCAAGCTCGGCGTCGGACCGCACGACGTCGCGATCGCGCTGATAGGCGCGGTGTTCCCCTCGGGTTTTGTAAAAAACAAGGTCCTTGAATTCATAGGCGACGGTATCGCAAATCTTCCCGTTGAATTCCGCAACGGTATAGACGTCATGACGACAGAGACCGCCTGTCTGTCCTCAATCTGGGTCACGGATGAAAAGACGCGGGCCTATCTGACGCTTCACGGCCGCGGTGGCGATTATAAACAGTTGTCGCCTGCCGACGGCGCGTATTATGACGGAGCGGTCGAGATCGATCTGTCGTCCGTCGAGCCGATGATCGCGCTGCCTTTCCATCCTTCGAACGCTTTCACGATCAGAGAATTCAACAATAACGCCGCGGATATCCTGCGCGAAGTCGAAAAATACGCCGCCGAAAACCTCGGCGCGGTCGGTTTCAACGTCAGCAAAAAGGTCGTAGACGGCAGACTCGTCACCGATCAGGGCGTGATCGCCGGATGCGCCGGAGGTATCTTCGACAACCTTTGCGCCGCTGCCGATATCCTGCGCGGACACGGCACCGGATGCGGCGAATTCAGTCTGTCCGCATATCCGTCGAGCCAGCCCGCATACCTGCAGCTTTTAAGAAACGGCGTCGCGGCCGATCTTATGTCGGCGGGCGTTACCCTGCGTACGGCGTTCTGCGGTCCGTGCTTCGGCGCGGGCGACGTGCCGTCCAACGGTTCTCTGTCGATCCGCCATTCCACGCGCAATTTCCCGAACCGCGAGGGCAGCAAACCCGGAAACGGTCAGTTCGCCGCAGTTGCGCTTATGGACGCGAGAAGCATTGCTGCGACCGCGCTCAACGGCGGTCGCCTCACAGCTGCGACCGAGCTTGACGTGGAGTATAAAAAATACGATTACAAATACGACAGTACGCCGTACGATAAACGAGTTTATCACGGCTTCGGAAAAGCAAAACCCGACGCCGAGCTCAGATACGGTCCCGGTATCGCCGACTGGCCGCAGATCCCGCAGCTGTCCGACGACGTTCTGCTTGAAGTTGCGGCGTACATCACCGATCCGGTGACTACTACCGACGAGCTGATACCGTCGGGCGAAACTTCTTCGTACCGTTCCAATCCTTTCAAACTCTCCGAATTCACGCTGTCGCGCAAGGTACCGGAGTACGTCGGCACGGCAAAGCGCATAAGAGGCATCGAGGAAAAACGCAGAGCCGGCGGCGACGTGTTCGGTGAGGAATATAAATTCGTCACAGACTCACTCGGATACAAACCGGATATAAATGCAACGCAAATTGGTTCTGTCGTGTGCTCTCTCTACCCGGGCGACGGTTCCGCGCGCGAGCAGGCCGCGTCTTGCCAGCGCGTGCTCGGAGGCCTCGCGAACATATGTGTCGACTACGCGACAAAGAGATACAGAAGCAATCTCATAAACTGGGGCATGCTGCCTTTCAGATACAGTACCGACGAAGTACCGGTGCTTGCTCCCGGCGACGTGATATACGTCAAAGGTATCGCCGATGCGATAAGAAACGGGATATCCGATATTAATGGAATTATTATTTATAAAGACGGAAAAACGAATGAGCTTCCGCTCAAGCTTCCGCCGCTCACCGACGAGGAGCGGGTAATAATCCTCTGCGGCTGTCTGATCAACAGCTGCGGCAAAAAATAAGTGCTACGCCGTCCGGTCCGACCGGGCGGCGTTTTTTTCTTATTCAGCCTTTATATTGATTTTAGTAAGCCTTTTTGAGTTCTTTATATGCAAAATAAGGAATAATTCTTTTTTACTTAACAAAAATTATATTGAAAAAAATCCGTTCCGGATATATAATAACTTGAAAAACATAAAAATCATATTATGGAGGATTTTTAATATGTCAGTAAGAGTTGCAATTAACGGTTTCGGCAGGATCGGACGCCTTGCGTTCCGTCAGATGTTCGGTGCCAAGGGCTACACTGTCGTGGCTATCAACGACCTCACCAGCCCTGCAATGCTCGCACAGCTTCTTAAATACGATACCGCTCAGAAAGGTTACTGCGGAGTCATCGGTGAAAACAAGCACACCGTCACGTCCAAAGAACCCGAATACGCTGAAGACGGAAAGACCATCGTAAAGCCCGGCTCCATCACCGTGGACGGCAAAGAGATCACCATCTACGCAGAGCCCAAGGCTGCTAACCTCCCCTGGAAGAAACTCAGAGTCGACGTCGTTCTCGAATGCACCGGTTTCTACACCAGCAAAGCAAAATCGCAGGCTCACATCGACGCCGGCGCCAAGAAAGTCGTCATCTCCGCTCCTGCGGGTAACGATCTTCCCACCATCGTTTACAACGTCAACAACAACGTACTCAAGCCCGATGATACTATCATCTCCGCCGCTTCCTGCACGACCAACTGCCTCGCTCCCATGGCTAAGGCGCTCAACGACAACTTCCCGATCGTTTCCGGTATCATGACGACTGTTCACGCTTACACCGGCGACCAGATGATCCTCGACGGTCCGCACAAAAAGGGCGATCTGCAGAGAGCCCGTGCCGGTGCCGCCAACATCGTTCCGAACTCCACCGGCGCCGCAAAAGCGATCGGCCTCGTCATCCCCGAACTTAACGGCAAACTCATCGGTTCCGCTCAGAGAGTTCCGGTCGTGACCGGTTCCACCACGATCCTCGTAGCCGTCGTCAAAGGCAAGGACATCACCAAAGAGGCTATCAACGCTGCTATGAAGTCCCAGTCTTCCGAATCCTTCGGTTACACCACCGAGAAACTCGTCTCCAGCGACGTTATAGGTATGACCTACGGTTCTCTGTTTGACGCCAACCAGACGATGGTCACTAAGATCGACGACGATACCTATCAGGTACAGGTCGTTTCGTGGTATGACAACGAGAACTCCTACACCAGCCAGATGGTAAGGACGATCAAATACTTCGCCGAACTCAAATAATAATAACGATAAAACAGCCGCTTCGAATGAAGCGGCTGTTTTTGTTTTTATGCTCAGATGACTATAAGTCTGTCTCCGGCTTTCTGGTCGATCCTCTGATGCGTGGACAGATATTCGTCAAGCACTTCACGGCAGGAAGTCGTGACTATCCTCGCTTTGCATATCTCCGAGACTTCGTCCATGCTCACGCCGAATCCGATATCGGTGTTAAGATAATGGAACCTCTGAAGCCCGACGATGTATTTTCTTCCGTCCTCGATCGGCGCACCGTTTAATGTGATCGTGATGAAATCGTGCTTTTCTTTTGAGTACACGACCTGCAGGCCTTCCGAGAGCTGATAGAATTCGCAGTGCGCGCCTTCCCATACTTCGTCTCTCAGCATGTACCGCAGCATCTTCTTCAGCAGCTTGCCCGTGATCGTCAGCATATAGACTTCATCATCGTACGGGAACGCCTGGCACAGATTCTCGTACAGCACGACGGGTCCGAGTTCCTCCGTTCTGATACTGCCCGAGCCTAACAGCATTATATCGATACTCAGGCTCTTCTTCAGAATATCAGCGAACAGGTCGCCGAGTTCGGTCTCGCGGATCCTTGACGGATGCGTCAGCTTCCTCGTGAATCTCGTCACGACTCTGCCGTATATCTCGTCGGTGTGGCTCTTGTATTTGTAGATCAGGTCTTCAAGCTCGGTATCACGCGGGCAGTGCTCGGAATCTATCGGTATCGCCTGCCACTGATAACTTGCCACGCAGTTTTCGTCGGTATCGATGATGATATCGAATCTGCCTATCTGGTCGGTGCCGGTGCCCGCCTGTACGATCAGGATATTGTTAACGTACGCCGGTTTGTCGATGAACGTGTGGGAGTGACCGCCGATTATAACATCGACGCCCCAGGACGGATCAAGCTTTGCCGCGAGTTTTTTATCCTCTTCAAAGCCGATATGAGTCAAAAGGACCGTGAAATCTATGTCGACCGCATTGTATGCGTTGCATATCTTTCCGACTTCAGCCGCCGCTTCGTCGATATTTACCATCGTTCCGATCAGCGCGTCGTTTTTCGTCTGAGCGAGAACTTCCTCGGTGATTATGCCGATGAAAAGTATTTTCATTCCGTCAATTTCAATTACAGTGTAAGGTTTGAAAAGTCTTGCGTGATTCGTCCGGATGAACATATTCGCATTGATTATCGGGAATTTCGCGCACTTTTCAAGGAAAAGCAGATGCGCGAGGCCGTAGTCCGTTTCGTGGTTGCCGAGCGTTACGACGTCCGGCGCAATAACGTTCATTATCTCAATGGTAGAAACGCCGTGATATTCCGAGTCTATGACCGATCCACGGAACATATCGCCCGCTATGCAGTACAGAGTGTTCGGTTCTTCCGCTCTGACTTTGCTTACGTATCCGGATAAATACGATACACCGCCGACGAGCTTGTCGTCGATCTGTTCGGCGAGAAAATCTCCGTGCATGTCGTTCGAATGAAGAAGCACAAGTTTCTTATAATTTGACATATCAAACCTCCTGATTTTTTATTATTTTACAACTTTTTTCTTTATTTAACATCATCACTTGTGATTATATCGAAATATTTTTAACCCAGTGCAACGTCGAGCAGCATCATTACAGTGAAACCGCTTATAACGCCCGTAAGAGCCGCCTTTTTTCCGCCTTCAAACGCTTCGGGCACGATCTCGGAGCATACGACTGCGATCATCGCGCCGCCGGAAAAAGACAGTGCGAACGGCAAAAGCGATCTGACCGTGACAGCGAAAAGCGTTCCGAGCACACCTGCGACCGGTTCGACAAGTCCCGACGCCTGCCCGATAAAGAAGCTTTTCGCCCGGCTTTTGCCGGAAAGATATAGCGGTACGGACACGCAAAGCCCTTCGGGAAAGTTCTGCAAACCTATACCGACCGCGAGCATGACCGCTCCGGCGAGCGAAGTCTGCCCGGATGCCAGCGACCCGAACGCTACGCCGACTGCAAGCCCCTCGGGAATATTGTGGACGGTCACAGCCGACGCGAGCATGAAAGCGCGTTTCGCTCTTGAATCATTCTTATCGAATTTCTCCGCTCTGTCAGTCAAAACGTCGGATAGCATCACGAACGCGCCGCCTGCTGCGAATCCGACGCACGGCATGATCCACGGAACGTATCCGAGCGACTCGGACGTCTCGATCGACGGCGACAGAAGCGACCAGTATGAAGCCGCCGTCATAACGCCTGCGGCGAAACCGAGCATTACGTCAAGAACGGTCTTGTTTATCCTTTTGAAGAAGAAAACGAACGATGCGCCGAGCGCCGTTACTGCATATGTGAAAAGCGTCGCGATAAGGCCCTGAAGGACCGGATGCAGACTGCTGAAAAGATCCATGTGATAACATCCTCCACAGAGTTCGTCTACATATTATTATATGAGTTCAGCGCGATCTGCGATATTTCGACTATTATCACATTAATACGTATTGTGCTACCACTACGCGTGTATTAAACAATTTATCGTATGTGTGCTCGGTATTGATGATTATATTATGTGATTATCATTTAAATAGTTAGCACTCTTGTGCTTGATGTGCTATTTTTACAATTGTGTAATATATTTGTATTGCGTACTTAACATATCGGGTGTATCATATAGTCAAACAAAAGGGATGAAAAATCCCGGAAAGATGAGGTATTAATCATGTACGGAATTACAGCATATAAGAAAAACGGATACGACCCCTTCAAGGAGTTCAGAGCGCTTCAGAAAGCTTTCTTCAATGAAGAAGGACAGAACGGCATAAAGACCGATATCAGGGATACCGGAGACAGTTACGTCATTGACGCGGAGCTCCCGGGATACAGCCGCGATGAGATCAACGTCGAAGTAAACGACGACATCCTCACAATATCCGCCGAGAAACACAGCGAGACGAACGAGGAAGACAAGAAGGAAGGATATATCAGACGCGAACGTTTCTATGGCTCCGTCTCCCGCAGCTTCAACATCTCCGAAGTCGACGCGGCGGCTATCACCGCAAAGCACGAGAACGGCGTTCTGACACTCAATCTGCCCAAGAGGAAAGAAGAACTTCCGAAATCTCACAAGATCGAGATCAACTGATCCGTAAAAAAACCGCTTCCGAAAGGAAGCGGTTTTCTTTTTCTTTTGAATTACGGATATATCATTTCAGAACGTCTTCAATATGCATATAAAAGCTTCCGGGCTCGCTGCAGGCGTGGCCTGAATTGCATGTGAAATAGAACTTCGGTGATTTTCCGGCGTTCTTAACAGTCACTTTAACTTCGTGTTCTCCGCCTTCGATATTGAATTCGGCTCTCTGGCTGCGAGGCGATCTGTTGTACGCGGGAAGATAAAGCGCGCCGTCGGAATCGAATATGACTTTTCCGTCAAGCTCGAGCTTCAGCGGGTTTTCACTGTTGCAAAACATCATACAGCTTCTGCTCTGCGGCTCGCACAGCGTCGTCGTGCAGACGTATTCGGGCGCGTCTCCGTCGAGTTTTACGGTGCTGCACGGGAAGTACTTTTCCTGTCCGTTTATCCTCCATACGTTCGGGCGCAGCAGCGCGAACGGAAGTCTGTATTCCGTCCATACGGAGCCGTCGTTGATCCGCGTCAGGCGCAGACAAGCCCGGCTGAATCTCATATCCGGCATCGCGCACGCCTTCAACGTGAACTCAATCTTTTCGGCCCAGCCCGGTTCGACTGTAATGTCAGCTTCGTCGTCACAGAATACGTTTTCGGGGCAAATAACGTCTGCTTTGAATCTGCACCTGAACGAGCTGTTGTTTCTGATCTCAAACGATACGCGGCAGTCGTACCCGGGCGCGCACATAGGATCGGTCAGATAACGCATAACGGCGTATATACCGCTCTTTTCGTCCGAGGTGATGACGTAGGTCTGATATCCCGCGTCGATCCTCGACGGCGTCGCGGCGATTATCGCTTCTCTGTCGGAGTTCTTGAGCACTTTATAAAGCCTTATCGATTCGCGCGTCAGCTCGTCAAGATCCGCGGGAGCTTTAAGACCTTTTATCATATCCGACACGGTTATTTTTTCGCCTATCGGTCTGCTCCATTTTTCGGGGATATACGACGTGCCGTACATTATACCGAGTGTTGCGGCGGCAGTTGCGACGGTGCAGTCAGTGTCGTAGCCGAGATTTACGGTCTTTAATATACTGTCTTCAAAATCCTTGCCCCAGAGTATTCCGCAGATCCCGAACGCGATGTTCTGAGGAGCGTTGGTGAAGTTCGGCGATCCGAATCTGCCGAGGATCAGTTCTCTTGCCTCCGGCAGCGTTTTTCCATCACGGAAAAGCTCGAGCGCGTATGCGACCGCTTTATAAACGCGGCTCTGCTCGGGTATGCACGCGAGCGCGGATTCGATCAGTATTTCAATGTCGTCGCACACGTAAGCTTTTGCCTGAAGCGCAGCGTTGAATATCTCGCCGTTTACGCCTTCGCCGCCGGCGTGATCTACCACCGCGTCACGAACGGCAAGCGCAGCCGCCAGTTCGGGATCGCCCGCGGCGACCGCCGCCCAGATCTCGGAGCGGATCGGCGAGCCCATGCAGTCCGTGAAAACGTTGTCGAGATATCCGGAATACGGCGGTTTGAATCCCATCCTCATATTCGTCGACGCCGCGCCGTATTCATCAAACGGGAAGAAAACGTGCTCACGCCACGCGTCGGCGATATCGTCCGCCGTAATCGAAGCGCCCTTCGTCTGCAGAACGTGAAGGTTCACAAGCTGCAGATCGAGATCGTCGTTCGGCAGCGCGCCGTTTTCCGAAAGCACGGGATACCAGGTGAGATCGAGCACCTGCATTCTGCCCTCGACCGGTCCGCCGAGCGTTCCGCCTATGTTTTTACCGAGCCAGCAGGCGTATATTTTGTCGTACAGAGTTTTTTCGTCAATCATAACAACCTCCGGATTTTTTACTTTATTTATTATACCAAATCGCAGGAAAAATTGCAATATATATCTTGAAATTTGTGATGATATGCGTTAAAATAGTGTCAGTTTCCGGAGGTGATAAAATGTTGAGAAGCTGTGATACAGAACACACGAACATGATAATGATATACAACAGGCAAAAAAACGCCGCCGTAGTAATCAACAGAAAGATAAGTTGGTGCGGGATATCATTCCCGGGAGGTCATCTCGAGCCGGGTGAGAGCGCATACGAGAGCGCGATTCGCGAGGCTAAAGAGGAAACGGGGCTCGACGTCACCGACCTGAAATTCTGCGGTATTATCCACTGGCACAACGTCGACAGCGGCTGTAAATACATCGTCTATCTATATAAGACCGAGAATTATTCCGGCACGCTGCTTGAAGGAACAGAAGAAGGCGACATATTTTTCATGGATCTTGACGAGATCAGGAACAGAAAGGAACAGAACAGGATCGCCGAATATCTCCCGGTATTCCTTGACGACGATATAAGCGAGGCGTTCGGAAAATACACGGATGACGACGACACGGGGTTCGACATCAAATATTATTGAATAAAGAACGGCAGGCGACCAGCCTGCCGTTTTCTTTAATATGAAAGATAGTCCTTGTACATCGCAAGTTCCGTATGCGGGAAATACGTATACAGTATCTGGTCGTACGTGTATCCGAGATTGCCGAGGTCCTTGCAGCCCCACTGGCTCGCTCCGACGCCGTGGCCGTTGCCGTGTCCGATGAACGTGAAATCGGACTGCGACGAACCTCCGTCGACGATCATCTGCTCGGCTTTCATCAGTACGTTCTGCGATACGAGCGAAGATGAAGTCTTGATCCACAGCCTTTCCGGCAGATACTGCTGACGGATGCCGTTGTCTGTGATCACGTTAATACGTTCCTCGCCGTCGATCATCCTGATGCCGTTCTCGGTCATCACGTATATACCGTAAATCGTTTCCTTTATCGACTGATTGGTCCCGTCATCTATCTTGCCGTTGTGCTCTATCACGAAATTGGCAGCGTACATCAGTCCCGAGAGCGCGCCTCTGACGTTTCTCGTCCGGTTTATCGTTACCGAAGTTCCGTTCGTATCCGTGATCGTGATAGAATAAACGTAAGTGGAATTTTCACAAAGTCTGTTTATTCGTATGTCCGCAATGGCGCCCTGCAGCTGTGTGTAACCGGCGTCTCTCGCCTTTTCAAGCAGCTCCGTCGGAGTCGCGGTAAAGCTCCAGTTCCCGTATTTAGTAGCGGTCAGATCTTCCCACGGCGTCATCTGACCGACGAGGTACTTACGCGGATCCATGTTCCACACCTCGTGAGCCGCCGCCATACTGCCTCCGCCGAGGTCGGTATAATACGTCGTTATCGTTTCGCCGTCGCACAATAGGATCTGACCTTCCGTGGCGCGCACGCCTCTTATAACGTTGTCGTTGACGCGGTCGAAGCCCTTGCACACCTGGCAGTCGCTCGAGTTGCATACGTCGCAGTCGTATGATTTGTGCTTCGCGCGCTCGTGACTGTTCGCGATCGCAAACGTTCTGGCACAGATCGAAAACGCCTTCATCGTCTCTTCGGGCCATGAATTATAAATTTCCCACGGCACGACCTGGATGACGTACGTTTCAAGGTCCGAAATGAGCATCATTGTAACGCCGTCAACGCCTGATGCTTTATAGCGTCGGAATTCCATGAGCCCGTCGTAATAATAACCGGAAACGGTTTTTATATAGTCGTGCGATCCGTTGTTTTCAAGGCAATAAAAACCGAGACCGTATTTCTGAGCCGACATATCGAAATCGAACAGTACGCGGCCTGTCATATGATCGAGCACCGTCAGAGCCGTCGCCGTCGGCGGCACTACCGTGCATTCCGCTTTCAGTGCGGATTCTATCACCGCGCGCTCCGATTCCGCCTGTTCTTCCGACACGAATGCGCCGGCGCGGATCCGGTATGTGCCGTCGATATAAGCCGGATAGACCGGTATGTCGAGCGAAGACGCGGCCTCGGACAGCGCCGTCAGCATCTGCTCGGCCTCGCTCTGTTTTTCGTATTCAAACACGAGCTGCAGATGATATCCGCCGGCTACGGTATTCGATGACGACGCGTAATACATCCACTGGCCCGATCCGTCGCCGGTCGTCTGGCGGCGCAGGTTTCCTGTCTCCGATACGGTTACGTCCGGATAGTTCAGCGTCCAGATATAGAGCAGCTCGTTCGACGTCGTCGTCCTGTAAAGATCGTAACCCGGCGCACCGTTTTGCGTGCGCACTCTATGGCTGTCGAGCGTGTCGTCGCGGAACGAGATACCGACGCGTATCAGATAATCGTCGTCCGAAAACAGCGGTTCCCGCGCTTGCTCATCGCCCGTTTCCGCGTCGGCGCCGTGTGCCGTGAGGATCGCCGCGAGCAGCACGCCGCCGATCATCAGAGCGGCGAGGACGATGCAAATCACGCGGACGATCACGACAGTTTTGTTTTCGTCTTTTTTCTTATTCGCCAACGGTAAATTCACCCCTTACAAGAATTTCCGTGGTCGTCTGCAGCGCAACGATGCCGGATCCGTCGGCGTACGAGATCTCGATGAAGTTTCCGGTGATTACCGTGTCGCCGTTTTTAAGCGTCCTGTCGGCTGAAAGATCTTTTACGGCGCCTTCGAAAGGACAGACGGCGGCCGCCTGACCCGATCTGACGATTATCTCGCATTTGCTTCCGGCCGTTAAGCGTTTGCCCGCGGACAGGCGCAGCGTTATGAATTCGGAGCTTGACGCTGTCCCCGAGCTGTCGTGCGACATCGAGGCGATGACGGACGAAACGTACTGGCGGAACTCTTCGTTGCTCATAAGCTCTGAAACGATCTCCTCGGCGGAAACGCTCTGGACCTTTTCGTCAACGTAGTGCTCAAAGCCCGGCACGAGTACGCCGTTGATATATGACAGGGACACGAGAGGATCATTCTCCGTTGAATACTCCTCGGCGGCACCGGATGCCAGCACCGTCATGAATACGACGATAACAAGCACCGCAACGGCGGCTTTTTTAATCATTTCGGTCTTCTTTTTCATATGCACCTCATATATCCATCTTGACTTGCTGCGCGTTGATATCAAACTCCTCAAGCACCGATCCGGTCGCCGGGAGTTTTATCTTTCTGTATTTTGAAATGCTTTCATACGGCGAATCGGCTTCGCGGAACGCCGCCGCGATCTTCTGATCTTTTTTCAGCGAGAACAGCGTAACACCGCCGGCGGTCCTCGTCGGCTTGACGGGGATCAGCTTCGTTGAAAACAGTATCGCGCGTTTAGCGTCGGATACAAGCGCTATGTTGAACGGCTCGTCCTCGTAGAAAGCCGCGACAAGCGGAGACTTTGTCGAATAAGCGCCTGTCAGCTTCTTTCTGTTGCCTTTCGTCTCGTACGCTGACATCGGTACTTTGATACCCTTGCCGTTCTCGAAAATATAGATCAGATTCTGATCGTCCGTGTATTTGTCGACGACCTTCATGTATACGGCCTTTTCGCCCTCGTCAAATCCGAGCTTTGCGGGAACGTAATCGCCGAGATCGGACGCTTTGCTTGATTTGAAGTCCGCAAGTCTCGTGCGGTACATCTGACCGCGATCGGACAGGAATATCACGGAACCTACGTTTTCGGCGTTTTCCCTGCAGAGGATGTAGTCTCCTTCTTTCAGCAGATGGTTCTCGCCGCTGCGCAAAGACGTCAACGGGATCTTCTTGAAGAATCCCTGTTTCGTGAACACGGCGCAGAGATTGAAGTTGTCGACTTCCTCCTCGGGCTTGTATTCGGGCAGTTCGGACGCGTCGTAGATTATCTCCGTTCTGCGCGGCATGCCGTATTTTTTCTTTATTTCATTCAGTTCTTTTATGATGACGTCCCGTATACGCTTGTCGCTCTTTATCGTGGCTTCGAGATCGGCTATCTCGGACTGCAGAGCGGATATCTCTTTAACACGGTTGAGTATGTATTCGCGGTTGAGATAACGCAGTTTGATCTCGGCGACGTATTCCGCCTGGACTTCAGTCAGATCGAAAGCCTTGCGGAGATTCGGTACGACGTCGGCTTCCTTCTCGGTGCCTCTGACTATCGCGATCGCCTTATCGATGTCGAGAAGTATCTTTCCGAGACCGAGAAGCAGGTGCAGTTTGTCCTTCTTCGTGTTAAGCTCGAACGTCAGCTCGCGCTTCACGCACTCCATCCTGAATTTTATCCACTCGAGCAGTATGTCGTTTACGCCGAGCACGACCGGCTTCTTATCGACTATGATATTGAAATTGCAGGCGAACGAATCCTGAAGCGACGTTATCTTGAAAAGCTTCGCCATGAATTTTTCCGGATCGGTGCCGCGTTTCAGGTCGAGCGTCAGGCGGAAGCCCTCGTATCCGATCTCGTCGCGTATGTCGGAAAGCTCTTTTATCCTTCCCTCGGATACGCCTTTCGTTACCTCCTCGATTATCTTTTCGATCGTGGTGGTATACGGGATCTCGGTAACGTCAATGCAGTTGTTCGCCTTGTCGTACGAGTATTTGGACCTCATCGTAAACGAACCGACGCCGGTCTCGTATATCGCGCGGAATTTCTCCCTGTCGAACAAAAGCTGTGCGCCGAGCGGGAAATCCGGTCCTTTTATTATGTCGATCAGCCTGTCGGGCGTTGTTTTCGGATTTTTCAGCAGCTCTATCGTGCCGTCGCAGATCTCGGACAGGTTGAACGAGCAGATGTTTGTCGCCATGCCGACGGCGATGCCGGAGTTTGCCGAAACGAGTATGTTCGGGAAAGCCGTCGGCATCAAAGCCGGCTCTTTCATCGATCCGTCGTAGTTGTCGATCATATCGACGGCATCCTTGTTAATGCCTCCGACTATCTCTTTGCATATCGACGCCAGTTTGCATTCCGTATAACGCGAGGCGGCGGGCGCGAGGTCGCGGCTGTACTGTTTGCCGAACGATCCCTTTGAATCTATGAACGGATGCAGCAGCGCTTCGTTCGCGCGCGTCAGACGCACGAGCGTGTCGTATATCGACTGGTCTCCGTGCGGATTGAGCTTCATCGTCTCGCCGCAGACGTTGGCGGATTTAGTCCTCGCACCCTCGAGCAGCCCCATTTTATACATCGTATAAAGCAGTTTTCTGTGCGCGGGCTTGAAGCCGTCTATCTCCGGTATCGCGCGGCTCAGTATGACGCTCATCGCATAAGGCATATAGTTTGTTTCGAGCGTGTCAACTATGAGCTGATCCTTTATCTCCGCTTCCGGCAGCTGTACCGTTTCTTCTGCTTTTTTCTTTCTTGCCATATCCGTCGTACCTGTCCTTAAATATCTGCGTCCTGATAATACTCTTCGCTGTGCGCAGAAATGAATTCTTTTCTTGCTTCAAGGTTGTTGCCGAGCAGCGTGTCGAACATCTCGTAAGTCTCCTCGGTGTTGCAGGGCTGGACGCGGATGAGCCTCCTTGTCGCCGGCGACATCGTCGTCAGCTTCATCATGTCAGGCTCGTTCTCGCCGAGACCTTTACTGCGCTGTATCGTTACCTTTTTGCCCTCGTACTTTTTCAGTATCTCCGCCTTTTCGTTATCGTCGTAGGCGAATTCCGTTTCTTTCCCACACGTTATCTCGTACAGCGGAGATTCCGCTATGTAGATATATCCCTCCGAGATAAGCGTCGGCAGCAGGCGGTAGAACATAGTAAGGATCAGCGTCCTGATCTGGAATCCGTCGACGTCGGCGTCCGTGCAGATTATGATCTTGTGGAATCTCAGATTCGTTATATTGAACGCTGATTCGCCTTTTTTGCCGACTTTAATTTCAGCGCCGCAGCCGAGCACTTTTACAAGGTCCATTATGATCTGGTTCTGCAGGATCTTCGAGTCAGTGCTTTTCAGGCAGTTCAGAGTTTTGCCGCGAACCGGCATGACCGCCTGGAAATAGGGATCGCGCGCGAGTTTGCAGGAGCCCAGAGCCGAGTCGCCCTCGACTATGAAAAGCTCGCATTCGCCCGGATCGTGACTGCGGCAGGGTACGAATTTATCGATGCGCTTCGTTATATCCGCCGTCGCCGGCGCGAGTTCCTTTACTATATTCGCTCTCGCCGCCTCGGCCGCTTCCCTGCTTTTCTTGTTTATGATTATCTGCTTGTAAAGCGTATCCGCTTCCTGCGGCTTTTCGAGGAAGTATATCTCAAGATTTCGCTTTATATAATTATTGAGAAAGTCGTATATGAATTTGTTGTTTATCGACTTCTTCGTCTGGTTTTCATAACTGCAGTAAGTCGAGAAGCTGTTCACGATTATTACGAGCGAATCGGCGATGTCGGAAAACGGTATCCTCATGTCAGGTTTCGCCTTGCCTACGGTCTTGGCATACTTGTCTATCGCAGACGTGAACGCCATGCGAACCGCCTTCTCGGGCGAGCCGCCGTTTTCGAGGAAGCTGCTGTTGTGGAAGCACTGAAGCGCGCCGACGCCTTTTGTGAAACAGAACGTCATCTCGAATTTCACCTTGTAATCGGGCTTGTCCTCGCGGTCGCGGCCTGAGCCCTCGCTCTGCCAGAACACAGGCTGAGTTATAACGCTGTCGCCGGCGAGCTCGCGCAGATATTCGCGTATGCCTTCCTCGTAGTAATAATCATTCTCCTCAAACGTTCCGTCCTCCTGCTCATATCTGAGGCGGAAGCGCAGACCGGCGTTGACGATCGCCTGTTTTCTGATTATATCTGTCAGGGCGTCGCGCGGGATCTTTATATCGGTAAAGACTTTCAGATCAGGTCTCCATTTTATGACAGTTCCCGTTCTCTTTTCTTTGCGTGACAGCTCCGTTTTAGATAACTCCGTCACGGCGTAGCCTTCGCGGAAATCGATAGAATACATGACGCCGTCGCGGTAGGATCTTACGTTCATGTACTCGCTCGTATACTGAGTCGCGCAGGCTCCGAGGCCGTTCGTACCGATCGCAAACTGATAGTTGCCCGAATCGGAGTTGTTGTTGTACTTTCCGCCGGCGTAAAGCTCGCAGAATATAAGCTCCCAGTTATATCTCTGCTCTTTGTTGTTAAAATCGAGCGGGATACCGCGTCCGAAGTCTTCGACTTCGACTGAATCGTCGTTGAACAACGTGATATTGATAAGATCTCCGTATCCTTCCTTCGCCTCGTCTATCGAGTTCGAGACGATCTCGAACACTGTCTGAATGACGGCGTCGATCCCGTCGGAACCGAGCATGACGCCCGGCTTCAGCCTGATCCTGTCGGCTCCTTTCAGTTGTGTAATGTCTTCGTTTGAAATGATCTTCTTCGGCATTTATGCACATCCTTATGATAAAAATATTGATCCAAAATTATTGTAGCATGATTATGTTAAGAAATAAAGTGTGCGTAAAAAATATTTGTAAATTCTATATTTATGCGAAATATATTGACATTACACTAAATATATGATAAAATAGAAAAAAATGAAAGGTCGGCAATATCATGAGAAAATTAACGTCATTTACTGTTTTGCTTGTTCTGGCCGCTCTGCTGTTAGGCACTTTTGTCGGCTGCGCGCCCGATCAGGGCGATGTCAACACCGCACCGCCCGACGATCATCAGAGTACGGTCGAGGAAGCCGTAACAGAGCCCGAGGAAACTTATTTCGTACCCGCCCAGACGTTCGGCGGAGATGAGTTCACCGTTCTCTGTCCGGGTGTCGGAGACAACGAGTGGGAGTGCAAGGACTTCTTCGCCGAAAATGACAGCGACGACCCCGTCGTCTCCGCTGTATTCAGAAGGATGTCTCTGATCGAGGAAAAATTCGGTGTCAAGATCACGCTCAACGTCGACGCGACGCGCGGTTCGATAGGCTCGCTCGTCAAGCGCGACATCACCTCGAACGATATGGAATACGATCTTGTGATGCAGGTCATGTCGAACGCATACACGCTCGCGCAGAACGGTTATCTGTGCAATCTCGCGGAAGTCCCGTATATCGATCTGTCAAGCGACGTTTGGGATCAGTCTTATCTGTCACAGTCGTCGATCGGCAACATTAACTATTTCGCGACGGGCGAGATCACGACCATGGACAACGACGCGACGTGGGTCATGATGTTCAACAAGCGCCTTGCCGCGAACCTCGACCTCGATATATACAGCCTCGTCAAGAATAACGAATGGACCTTCGACAAGCTTCTCGAACTATCAAAAGATTTCTACGAGGACCTGAACAACGACGCCAAAGAGGACGAAAAGGATAAATTCGGCATCGCTACGACCATAGACTTTATCCAGGGTCTGTTTTACGCCGCCGACGGCAGGATCATAAGAAAAGACAACGAAGACATACCTTATCTCGATTTCAATACGGAACGCAACTCCGCGATAATCGACAAGATAATCAGCATTTACTATTCAAAGAACAAAGTGACGTTCGACTGTCACGATTTCTCAAACGTCAACCCCTCCGTGCATCTGCTCGCTCAGGCGATGTTTGAGGAAGACAGGGCGCTGTTCTATTCCGAGGTCATGCAGTGCGCGATAAGGCTTCGCGAAATGGAGACCGACTACGGTATAATCCCTTGCCCGAAATTTGATACTTCACAGAAAGAATACACTACGCATTCAGTCGCGGCGGTCACGCTCTGTGCGATGATCATGAGCAATCTCAAAGGCAACAACGAACGTCTCGAGCGCGCCGGTATGATAACGCAGGCGCTCGCCGTTGAAGGCAAGAACATATTGACGCCGGCTTATTATGAGAAATCCCTTAAGACAAAAGGCGCCCGCGACGCCGAGTCTTACGACATGCTCCCGATAATCTTCGCAAACCGCACCTGCGACATCGGCTACATGGCTGAGGAAAGCGCCGTTGCAAACATGTATTCACAGATGCGCGCAATGGTCAAAAAAGGAAGC
>JAGDCE010000015.1 GCA_017958705.1 Clostridia bacterium | reverse complement strand
AGGCTCCGAATACTTCGCACATCGCTCGCCCTTTCATCTGAGTTCCTATATGCGCGAAAGACGAGCCGAGTTTTGCGAGAACGTAATCGAAGAACGCCGGATCGGCGGTGTTGCCGAACGTACTTGACGTATGTATATATCCGGACATACCGGGGATGATCTGATGCAAAACTATGTCAATACCGCTCATATGCTGACCGTCGAGCGACCGGAAATAGTGTCCGGCACTGCAGCCGAGACGCGCGTGGGCGTTCATATCCTCGATTATATGACCTATGTATTCGACGCCGTGCGCCTCGCACCAGTCGCCGAGCTGTCTTGTGAAGCAGTCGCGGTAAAGCTTCGTCACAGCGTCCATATATGCGTGACGGACAGCTCCGGTCCACTCGCCGAGGCCGAACCACAACGCCGGCAAAAGCGGCAGCGCGTCAACTCCGAGAGCCTGCGTCATCATCCCGGGCACAAGATCGCTGTAAGGCAGTGCGAGCCCGGGCATTCCGACGCGACGGTCGTACATCCCGTGATCCGTGCTGTGCTGTCCCGCCCACGTATTGCCGAACGACGGCTCGTCAGAGAAAAATCCGGCTATCGTTTTACCGAAATGTCTGCCGTAGTGCTCGTAATGCGATTCATACACGGTATCTATCAACAGCTTGACCGACTGCTTGCGCAGCATGTCGACATAATCGGGGTGCGACGTGCCGCGGCGTGATTTATACAGGAAAAACACCCGGTAACATCCGGCCGGGACAGAAAACCGCAGAAATCCCCGGTCGATACCGTCCGTAAGACAAATCGCCTCCGGTTCGCACGCTTCTCCCTCTCCCGTTCTCTTATACGCGAAAACGCCGAGCAGGATATGATCCTTCCCCGTCGGCTCCGTGATAAGCATGGCGTTATCTGCCGGTCCCATCACGTCGACGTGGCGCTCGAGCAGCTGCCACGGCCGCAGATCCGGATGATCCTTCACCGCTCCGGCGGCGTGTCCCGTCGGAAAATGATCGTCGTCGAGGATCCAGACCTTCATCCCGCGCCGCTCGCATTCGGATATGATAACGTCCATATCCGCCCACCAGCCGGGTCCGCAGAAATCCTTATGCGGGCGCGATTCGACGCAGAGCGCGCGGCATCCGCTTTGGTATATCCGCTCTATCTGTTCCGGTATTTTTCCGTGATGATCGCCGTGCTGCCAGTAGAACGGCAGCATGTAATTATCCTCACGGCCTTGCAGAACGTCGCTTAAATATCTGTTCATCGTTTACCTCCCTCTTATCCGGGGTCATATCGCAGTTTCTCCCGCATACCCTTCACGGTCTGCGATCCGGTTCAAGTATACGTCCGAGCATTTCCGCGTCGGTATAAAGATTGTTCACGTCGTCGTCTTTTACGAATTCGAGTAAAAACGGCACGTCCGGCGCGGTTTTCGCGTATTCTCTCCACTGCCGTGCCTGTGCAGACAGCGGCAGTCTCACGTCGCCGCGATCCCACGCGAAAACGTGACAGGCGCACAGATGAGGCGCAAAAAGCGTAAGCGCGCGCAGGTTTTCTTCAAAGCCGATATCGGGATTTGGCTGGAAATGAAGCAGGCACCCCGTTTCAGCCGCGAGCCGAACGGCGAGCCGCGGATCCTCGGTCATCGTCTTCCTGTGGCATTCGAGGCTCACACGGATATTTTTATCAGCCGCCTCGCGCACGGCGCGCGCTATATTCTCTTCCGCCGCTTCATCGTATTCTCTGCCCCTGCCCGCCCAGATGCGGATATAACCGGCGCCGAGCGCTTCTGCGGTCGACAACACGGGGCCGAACTTACAAAAATCGTCCGCGGCGTTGTAGTAGCTGCCGTATCCCGCCGGCTCTATGCCGTATTCACGGCATAACCGCGCCGCGTCCGCAGCCGCTTCGAGATCACCCGCCGGGACGTGCACGTCGCCGCCCCATTCAATATAATCCAGTTCCGCGGCGCGGCAGTGCCGCGCGATCTCATCGCGGCACAGCCGGCGGAAAGTGATCGACACGAGCCCGCGCTTCATGCCATCACCGCCAGCATCGCTTCGGTAACCTCAAACAGAGGCTCGGCGCCCGAAACGATCCGCCCGAATTCTTCGCACATATACTCGCCCATTCGTCCGACCTCGTCGCCGAGACTGCCGGCGATATGCGGCGAGACGATCGCGTTGCCGCATTTCTTCAGCGGATGATCCTCCGGCAGCGGCTCGGGATCGGTGACGTCGAGCAGCGCCGTCCGGTAAGGCGAATCACACAGTACGTCGTAAAGCGCCTGATGGTCGACCTGCGCTCCGCGCCCGGTGTTTATGAAGTACGCGTCCGGCTTCATCATAAAGAGCAGCCGTCTGTCGAGCATTCCGCGCGTCTGCGCGTTGTTCGCGAGATGATTTGAGATCACGTCGCACTCCGAAAAGATCTGCTCAAGCCTTGCGCGCTTCACGCCGAGTCGGTCAAATTCCTCGTCCGGCAGGAATTTATCGTAGGCGTAAACGTCGAGTTTATACTCCGACAGCATCCGGCACACGAGCCGTCCGATCGTTCCGAGACCGATGATCCCGACCTTCAGTCCGTAGTTGCCGCGCGGCGTGCCTTTGACGCCGGTGAAGATATCGAAATATCTTTTGCCGCACAGTATGATCTGTGAAACGGTGAACTCCGCGACCGGGACGCCGTTCGCCTGCCACGCCGAGAAGATGCGCACGCCTCTCTGCAGAAACGGTCTCGCGAAGCTCTGCACTGTCCCGGCGCCGTAGAAGATATATTTCAGCGCCGGAAAATTCCGCCGGATATGATCGGCGTCGTACGATCTCATTCCCCAAGTCGTGAAGACCGCCTCGGTATCGGGGCGGATATCGCCGCAGATCTCCGGCTCCTCGCCCGAGAGACGCGCGATCTTTCCGATCGTATCGTCGGTATATACGCGGCGCAGCGCGGCGCCGCCGGTCAATACAGTTTTCATCTTATCCTCACCGTAAATGAAGCTTTCTTTACGACGGCGCGCAGATGGATGCGCCAGAGCACCGGACTGTGCCAGTTTCGCTCTATGCCGTCGTCGCGGACCTCGAATTCCTCGATCTCCGCCTGCAGTCCTTTATCAAAGCTCATGATACGGCCGTGCGGCAGACTGATGCCGTCCGGGACGGCGACCGGCTTTTCGCAGGTGATGAAATGGATATCTATCTCTTTTTCGGTGTCGAGCTCGAACGAGTCCGTTATCCTCACTTCGCCGCCGTCGAGCACCGTTTTTCGGACGTACGAGACGACTCCTGCCTGTTCCGGATACGCTTCGCGCAGCTGCATCGTGGCGCCCCCGGTCGCCTCATCGTATTTCTCGTCGCTCGAGCGGAAGCGAACGCCGGGGCGCTGTTCATATCCGCCGATATCCGTCACGTTATGGTAGCCCGACTGCATATACCACAGCTCGTATCTGCCCGCGGAGAACGTCTGCTTTTTGTACGTTCCCGCTCCGGTGTCGATCATGACCGGCTCTCCGTCGAAAAACACGACGACGTTTCCGACGTCGATATGGTTGTGGCCTTCGGAGTTGTGACCGCCTTTCATAGCTGCGAACATGCCTTTTCCGGTGTCTTCATACTGCCTTGCGCACATGATCTTAAGCGACGGGATCCACGTGCGCATCATGCCGAGGCTTTTTCCCGGATGAGGCGGCGTGATCAGACTGCGCAGAGTGCGGTAAATGCAGTTTGAATTCAGATACAGACTGCCGAACGAATCGATGCCGTCACCGAACAGGCAAAGCGTCGGGCTGCCGCACTTTTCGCCCATGCGGCGGATCTGGCTTCCGTCCGGGCGGACGTACGGCGGGCAGTCGGCGAAATTTATGAATCTGTGTCCGTGAATGTACATCTTCATGATGTATTCGCACATGGATTTAATAAACTGATCGCCGTAGATATCGTATTTGCCGCCGGTTATGTCGTACAGTATCTCGAGCACGTCGAAATACGAGGCGCCGGCGACGGTCCAGTAATTAGCGCCCTCGTCGCATCCGCCGTCTTCCGGCATGCCCGCGGTATATCTGTCGGTACACTGCGCTGCCTTGCCGACAACGGTCTGCAGCGTTCTGTCGTCGTCCGCCATGACGGCGACCGTGAACAGAATGTTCGAGCATACCCACGGATTCCAGTTGTTTACCGCGTTGCCGAGCAGTCCCATCCAGTGGAACACGCAGTTGACGAACGGCTTTATCTGCCGCTCGGTAACGAGATATTTCAGTTTTTCGCATATCACCGTGCAGTAGCCGTCGAGTATGTCCTTGCAATACAGATAAACCATCGAGAGCAGCGCGGCGGTGCCCGCCGAAAACAGATCTATCGCGTGAAGACGCTCGTCGTTGTAAACCGCGGGCAGTCCGAGATCTCCGTGAGACGGGCTGTACATTGCAAGATGCGCCGGAACGGTCCAGCTCGATTCCTCCATTATCGCCCAGACGGCGTCGACGAGCTTTTCCGTAAATCGCCCTTTCTTTTCGTACGCCTCGGCGAGCGCGAGCTTCATCGCCATGTCGCGGCGCTTAAAATACACCGCTTCGTATTCGGAGCGGTTGCCGTCTGTCGCGAATCTGTGATAAAGCGAGGCGGGACACATCGGCACCTCGACCGAAAGATATCCCTCGGCGGCCGTTACGACCTGCTTCATTTTCACGTCGTCGAAAGCCGGCGTTTCCACGTCGCAAAACAGTTTTATTTCGTTGTAAGGCAGACACATCCCGGCTGAAAAGCCGTGTTCGTGCATAGGTTTCGGCATGGCGTCCTCCTTTATTTCATTTTGTCTTTTTGTCTTTTGAGCAGCGTTTCAAACCACAGCTCGGGATCAGGCATCGCGGAGACGGGTTCTATATAAGAAAAGTCCCTGTCCGTCAGAGTCCTCGTCGTTCTGACGCCGTCCTGTACGTTCGGCATTCCGTCGACGAAAGCCGAGCCGTGCGTGCCGATCTTCTCCGCGGAGCAGATCATCGCGGACAGCACGGCGCGCTGTGTCAGCGCCGTGTCGTAAAGTCTGAAAAGCGCGGGCAGCTCTTCTCTGCCGCTTATGACCGTCAGATCAAAGAATCCGTCGAGCAGGCGGCTCACCTTTTCGAGAAGGCGCTTCATCTGCTCCGTCTTTCTGTCGTGATCCGCGCAGCGGCTCATTTCGGCTTTCAGCTCCGCCGAAATCAGTTCGATATTCGACTGCCCGTATTTTATCCGCGGCGGCTCGTAATACGGCTCGTTTTCGGATTCGCATCCGTGTTCCGCTATGTGTTCCGCGGCGCGGAGACTGCCCACCTGCGTTGAATTGAGGGCGCTTCCGCCCGGGCGGTAAACGCCGAACGTGCCCGCCGCCTCGCCGGCGGCGTAAAGCCCTTTGACGCGGGTCTGCCAGTTTTCGTCGACCGCGATCCCGCCGTTGCAGTGCTGTGCGCAGACGGCGGCGCGCAGGCGGTCTTTGTACAGATCTATACCGTGGGCGGCGTAGAGTTCTATCGCGCCCTCGTTCATCTTTTTCAGCCGCTGCACCGGGGTCCCGAACAGCGCGCCCGACTTCTGCAGATACGAGTACGCCTCGTACGGCAGCGCCGAAAAGCCCGACTCGAGCCCTTTCGGATTCTTAGTGTAATCAAGATACACGCGGCGGCCGTTTTTGATCTGCTGTGCGACGAGCAGATCGATCTTTGACGATCCGTCCGCTTTGCCGGTATCGAACGGCCATTGATAACCTTTCAGGAATATCAGCCCGAGAGAATCCTTACCGAGCGCGTCGTACAGGAATTCCGTCTCCGACCCGTCCGGTGAAACCGAGATATAGCGCGGCAGTACCTGCTGATACGTGCCGGAGAGGTTCCAGCGGAAATCCGTGCTCGCGATGCCGTACTGCCACTCCTCCATGTTTGACAAAAGCGCTCCCGCGTCGATCGCAAGGCCCGTCGAGCCGTGCTGGCTCTGCGGATATACGGTGTTTTTGTAGATGCCCGCCGGGCCGCCCGTGCAGAGTATCACGCTGCCGCAGCCGATGACCGAAATCTCGCCTGTCAAAACGGACACGCAGGCGACGCCGCGGACGGCGCCTTCTTCCGTTATGATCTTTATGACCTGCGTATCGTCTATGATCTCAATACCGTGTTCAAGCACCGATCTTTCGAGCGCTTCCGTCATATATTTCGACGTCAAGGGCCCGGCGGACGTGGCGCGGGTGCGCGGATCGTGGTCGGTTTTGTATCCGGCGTATTCGCCGTATTCATTCGACGGGAACGGCACGCCGAGCTCGACCAGGCGCATGAAACAGCGCGTCGAATACGCCGCCTCGCACAGCGCGTGCTCGCCCATAACGCCGCCTCCGCCGTAGAGCGTGGACGCGAGCTCGCGCACGCTGTCTCCCTCTCCTCCGCACAAAGACAGTTTGTAATACGTCTGTTTATCGCTTCCGGTGTTGCGCGACGTACCGCAGAGCCTACCCTCGGTGACTATCGCGATATTTTTCACGCCGAGAGAATAAAGCCTGTCCGCGGCGTTATATCCGGCACATCCGGTGCCGATCACAAGCGCGTCGTATCTTTTCATAGTTTTCTTATGTGCATGCCGCCGTCGACCGTGATCGAGCATCCGTTCGTATAACCGAACGTGCCGTCGCACAGCGCGACCACGGCTTTCGCAACGTCTTCCGGCTGTCCCCAGCGTCCGAGCGGCACGAGCCCGCCGCCGATCAGCGCGTCGTATTTATCCTTTACCGCCGCTGTCATGCCGGTGGCGATTATGCCGGGGCAGATCTCGTTAACGGTTATGCCGTCCCCGGCGAGCCGGTCCGCGAAAAGCGTCGTTATCATCGAGACTCCGGCTTTTGAAATGCAGTATTCGCCGCGGCTCGTCGAGCTCGTATAAGCCGAGCATGACGAGATATTGACGATGTATCCGCCCTCTCCCTGCTCTATCATTGCTTTTGCCGCCGCCTGCGTCAGAAACAGCGTGCCTTTTGTATTCACGCCCATCACGAAATCGTAACTTTCCTCTGTCATCTCGAGCAGATCGCGCCTGACCTTAGGCGCGACTCCGGCGACGTTTACGAGGGCGCGGAGCTTTCCGAGTCCGAGCGCGGTCCGTATCAGTTCACGACGGTCTTCAGGCGACGACAAATCGCCTTTCACATACGTGAAGCCCTCCCTGCCGTCCGCTTCCGCAACGTCCATGCCTACGACGTGAAAGCCGGCTTTTATCAGCGCGTCCGCGCTGGCGCTCCCGATGCCTCCGAGCGCTCCCGTTACAATTGCGATATTCATATCATATCTCCCGTCCGGGCTGTATCACCGCCCGTTTTCATTCATTTTCGCGTATAGCTCTTTATAGTATTCATCGTAAACGGCGCATCCGGACGGCATTCCGCCGCGCATCAGCTCCGTACAGCGCGAGCACGTCACACAGTATTTCGGGCGCGTCTGCGCTTTGCTCAAATGATCTCTGTATATTTCCGGATAAGCGAGCCACATCCTGCCGAAGCCTACGAGATCGCAGACGCCGTCACGGAGCAGCTCTTGTGATTTTTCGATTATATCCTTTCCGTAGTACGACATCCCCGAGCCGACGAGGGGCAGGGACGGAAACTTCTCTTTTATGTGATTTTGCACCGTAATCAATCTTTGAAGCCCGGTCCGCGGGCCTTCGGGCGGTATATAGCCGCCTTTTCTGAACGGGCGGTTCACGTGCGGGTTGTAATACGGATTGCCGACGGTGACGTTTATCAGCCCGACGCCGGCACGTATCAGCTCCGATATCAGCGCGTCTGGCTCGGCATAATCGATATTCCCGTCGGCGTCCGTGCCGAAGCCGTACGGATACGGCACGACGTCGGACACTCCAAGTCGGCTTGCGACGATCATATCTGACGGGATCGCGGATCTTACCGCCCGCACGCAGTCGAGCAGGAGGCGCGTTCTGTTTTCGAAGCATCCGCCGTAATCGTCTTCACGCGAATACGCGGACAAAAGCTCCTGCAAAAGATATCCGTGGCATGATTTGACGTCGACCCCGTCGAAGCCGACTTCAGCCGCGAGGCGCGCGCTTTTAGCGTAAAGCGCGGGAAGCGATCCGAGATAACCGCCGGTCGCGACACAGCCGGGCGGCACCGGCTTTTTTGCCTCGTAGAGCGCGTTGTGATACGCGATGATCGGTTCTGCGCTCTGTCTGCCGGAATGCGTCAGCTGCAGGATATATATCTGACGTCCGCCGGACGCCTTTTTCATTTTGGCAAGCAACTCAGAAAAAGCCCCGGCGCTGTTCTCCGTCAGCATCATCTGCGTATCGCCGGTGCGCCCCTCGGGGCAGACGGCGCACGCTTCAAACCAGACCGTTCCCGCGCCGCTTTCCGCGGCTTTCATGTATTTGCGCGCGGTCAGCTCAGACGGCGATCCGTCGGCGAGGCAGCTCCGGCTCTCCATGGGCTGGAATACGAGCCGGTTTTCAAATATCCTATCCCCGATACGGTAACTCTGATCGATCATACCTCTCCACGCTTTCTCAGCCGCGGTCACCCGTTATTTCTTCCAAAGACGGAAGCTTTTCCCTGTTCTCGTACACGCGGACGGTACAGTCCTCGACGGTTACGCCGCGCACGATCTGGCCGACGGGGCTCTGTTTGCTCCCGCGCCGGTTTATCCGCACCTGCGCCGCGCCGTGTGTCTTTTCCGTGCAGTAAAAATCGCATCCGCTGACCGTTATCCGTTCGTTTTCGCGGTTGAAAACCAGGATATCGAAGCAGTAATTTTCATTGTATACGTTTTTCATGTTGCCGAGAAAAACGCAGTTCTTTATCGTGCAGTCAGTGCTCGGCGTGTGGACGTTTTCACCGCTGACCTGATCGAGCATCACTGTGTCCATTATCAGCACGCCCTGACCGTCGTTGTCTGCGATGATACATCCGTCGAGCGTGATATTATGGTCGTCGCGCTCAAGGTCGAAGCCGCAGCCGTCAGGGGAACCTCCGTTGCGGCATCCGCAGAAGCGGCTGTTTTTTATATAAAGGTCGCGGCACGACGACAGAAGCGCGGCGGTCGTTCCGAAAGCCATGCTTTGCGAGCTCATGCCGTCGTCGTAGTCGATATTCTCGAAGACGCCCCATTCGCTTCCCTCGCCTTCATATCCGAAGTCGCAGGAATCGAAATTCAGCGCCGTCATGGTGCCGCGGCAAACAACGTTTTTCATGCTCCAGTTCGCGGTATATTCCATGAACTGGTTCGCGCCGGTGCCGTAGTGGTACGAATAGCAGTTCGCGCCCACGGCGATAACGCAGCCGTCAAAGCGGCAGTCCGATATCTCGACGCAGGAAAGCACCGTTGAAGGAGCGCAAACGCCGTCAACGCTGACCGAAGCAAGCGGCAGCGCGGGCCTGCCTCCGACGTTTATCGCCGTCGGCCAGATATATTCGTATACGCCGCCGTTGCCCGAAAGACCGCCTTTTTTCTCTCCGAGCCATCCGACCGAGGTCATCGCCTCCGCCATGAGTTCGGGACAGTTCACGTTGAAGAATTCACAGCCGGTTATTCTTATATGGCCGTCGTCATGGACGCCGTTTGCGCGCAGATAAATGCCGAGGTGCGTATCTCCGACGGAAATACCGTCGAACCACATATAGCCGAGCCCGTTTTCGGCATCCTCGCAAAGCACGGCTATATCGTCTCTGCCGTTGTCAAGCGAGATGCGCGGCATTTCGTCTCCTTCGCCGTAAGCGCCTATATAGATCCAGCCGTCTGCGTCGCCTCTGCCGCGCAGTACGAGCCTTTCGTGCCACGTGTCGCCGCGGCGCAGAAGCACGCGGTCACCGGGGCAAAGAGTCACGCCGTCCATGACGGACAGGCTTTTTTTCGCGCTCTGCGGCGTCGTTCCGTCGTTTTTGTCGTCGCCTTCGGCGCTGAAATAATACCGTTTTCCGTCCTCGCTCAAGCCTTTATCCTCCGTGTCGGCCGGTTCGGTCCAGCCGGATGCCGTCTCAGTTTGCGTCACCGTTTCCGTGACGTCCGCGCCGGTTTCCTCCGGTCCCGCCGTACATGAGGCGAACGGGAGGAGCAGAAATACAAGCAGCGCGATCGAAACAGCTTTTTTCATATCAACCCACCGGGAAGACGCTGCCGCCGATGAACTCTCTTATCAGACTGTTTCTCGGCACGTCTTCGCACGACAGACCGAGGAAATATTCGAGGAATTTCAGCAGTCTTTTCGCCTCGGGATATTCGGGCGAATCATGTTCTATCGAGAAAAGCAGCGGCTCGGCGAACGTTTTCAGCACCGCGAGCTCGTAAAGCGACGCGGAATTGAACATCACGTCCGCGCCCTCCTGGAACGGAAAGATATGCTTCTGTTCACCGTGTCGGACGGACTGCCAGCGCGATATCGTGTCCTTTGCGGAAAATCCGCGCGTCCGCGCGTCGCGGACCATGCGGCGTATCTCGCGGTTGTCCGTCGTCGGGATGCGGTTGTGCTCGTCGATATTCAGCGCCGTCACCGCGCTGATATAGATCTTGAATTTATCGTCTGGGCTTATGGCGTACGAAAGTTTATCGTTCAAGCCGTGGATGCCCTCGATGACGAGGACGTCGTCCGCCCCCATGCAGAGCGTACTGCCGTTGTATTCCGGCACGCCCTTTTTGAAGTTGAACGTCGGCAGCTCCACGCGCTCGCCGCGCAGAAGCGCCGTCATCTGTTCGTTGAAAAGCTCAACGTTCAACGCTTCCAGACACTCGAAATCGTATTCGCCGTTCTCGTCCTTCGGCGTTTTGTCGCGCTCGACGTAATAGTTGTCGCAGGCGATCGGATGCGCGCGCAGTCCGACGTTGTTCAGCTGCACCGAAAGACGGTGCGAGAACGACGTCTTGCCGGACGACGACGGACCGGCGATCATAACGATCCTCCTGTTTTCACTCTTTATCCGCGCGGCGATACCGCCGATTATATGCTCCTGATAAGCCTCGGACGCGAGGATTATATCTCTGCCGCGGCCTTCCGAGATGGCGTCGTTTAACGCGGCGACTGTCGCAACGCCGAGGTTTTCTCCCCATTCGTTCGTCGCGTGCATCGTAGCGAAAAGTTTCGCCGGGATCTCCGGACTTCCGGGGTCGAGCGGTCTGTTGTGATTCGGAAGCGTGAGCAGAACCCCGCCTTCGTATTTTCTGAGATCGAACACGTTCACGTATCCCGCCGACGGCGGCATATATCCGTAATAGTAATCGCAGTAGTTTCCAAACCGGTAAATGTTGGTCGTCGAAGTGCGGCGGTAATGGAAAAGCCTTTCCTTGTCCGTCATGCCGTGACGGCGGAACAGCGCTATGGCCTCCTCCGTCGGTATCTTCGTCTTGAAAAACTTCTCGTCGTCGTCGGCGTAGCGGCGCATGGTCGCCTTAAGCGCTTCTATGTCCTCGTCGGTGATATCGCCCGATTTGAGCGCGGTGCTGAAAAACAGGCTGTCGCCAACGGCGTACTCGAGTTTCAAGTGAGCGATCCTGCGTCCGAAAACGTGCGTCATCGCGCGCAAGAACATCATCGTCGCGCCGCGCTCGTACGTTTTGTGTCCGTCGCGGTCGGCGGTGGTTATAAACGACAGTCTTTCGGGCTCGCCGGTCTTGTTGACGGCGCCGCTCTTCTCTGTGACGGTCTTGTTCAGCTCCGTCAGGATCTGGCCGACCTTCGCCAAGATTATCGGCGCGTCGTATTCTGACTGCACCCGCTTCGCTATCTGCAGGAAAGTCGAACAGTCCTCCGCCTCGATATACGTGTCTTTATACTGAAATTTCATTTTTTTACCTCCGGTCAGTTTTTGCTGAAGCCGACGCGCACGGTCTTTTCCGGCATTTCGGAGAATTCCGGATCGGCGGCGGCTGATCTGAGATCGGCGCCGGTCAGGCTGACGCCCGCGGCTCCGTCAAGCGCCGCGCGCAGCGAGGCGCGCGACCAAGTTCGCTCGTAAAGGTTTCTCACGTATCTGCCGTTGGCGAAATCGCGCGAGCCGAGCATGGCTTCGGGCACGGAATCGAAGAAATCACGCGCCGCCTCTTCGAGATCCGGAGTGTAGCTGAAATGCTTTCTCACCATCAGCATATAGATCTGAAACAGCTGTTCTCTGCTGTAATTCGGGAAATGTATGACGAACGGCATACGGCTGCGCAGGCCGGCGTTGCCCTCCATGAGCGTCTCCATATCGTCGGTATAACCCGCCATTATGACGAGCATGTCGTCGCGGTGGTTCTCCATTTCGGATATGAGCGTCGTCAGCGCTTCTCTGCCGTAATCGTTGTTGTATCGGTTGCCCTCGTACAGGGCGTACGCCTCGTCTATGAAAAGCACGGAGCCGTAGGCGTCGCGGCAGATCGATGCGGTCCGCACCGCCGTCTGCCCGACGTACTCGGCGCAGAGCGAACGCGCGGAGTATTCAAGAAACGCGCCCTTGCGCAGGATGCCCTCCTCCTTGAAGATCTTTCCGATTATCCTCGCGACCGTCGTTTTGCCGGTACCGGGAGCGCCGGTGAAGCGCATGTGCAGGCACGGACGGTCGAGTTTTTCACTGCTCATCGACAGCTTGACCTGCGCGACGATCTCACGGATCCTTTTCGAGACCGTCTCCATTCCGATCAGCTCTTCAAGCTCCTCGTATCCGCTGCGCTCTTTTTTCATTTCGACGGCGCCGAGATCGGCCGGCCCGAGTTTCTTCTCGTCCGGGTCCCCGCCCGCCGCCAGAAGCGCCGAATCGTGCGCGGCTTTTTCAAGTATCATGCCGCAGACGATCTTCGTGACCGTTTTGAAACCGTAGAAGCGGCCGTCCTGCTTTTCGCGGCGCACTCTTTCGAAAAACTGCTCCGAGACCGACTGGCTGAAATCGTAGCCCATCGTGTAAAGCTCGTACCACATGTGCTCGAACAGCACGATATCGTGGAGCGGCGGGACTTTGACCGTGCGCACGAGCATGACGTCGGACAGCACCGAAACGATGTCGTCGAGCGCCTTCTTTTCAAGATACGGCACGCGAAAAACGTATACGTAATCGTCGCCGTATTTGCCGAGGCGCTGTGCGAACGCGCGCAGTTCGTCGAATTTACCGCCTTCAAGGAAATATCCGAGATCTATGCCGAGGATGTTCGTTTTCTCTATCTCCTCGGCGTCGCTTATGGCGGAGATCAGGTCCGCCGGCGTGGTGTATCCGCCGCCGGTCTCGCGCCCGATCCTGTATTCGGTATAGTATGTGCGTTTCTCGTCGTTTTCGCCGTAAACGTGCATGCGGTGCAGGAAATCGCCGAATGACGACAGAAGAGTCGTAAAGCCGCATCCCGGGTCGACGACGAAAACGTAGCTTCTGCTTCTTAGCGCAGCGAGCGCCCCCGCCTTTGCAAGCAGCGGGATGCAGTTGTAAAGCTCGACGGTCAGCTGCAAGTATTCGTCCGCGCCGTAATATCCGGCGAAAACGCTCCGCATCAACTCCGCGCCGTCGCTCCCGTCGTTTTTCGCTATCAGAAACACGGGCTTTTCCCTTTCCTGCGGATAAAGTTTGTCCCACGCGGCCGAAAACTTCGCTCTGCAGTCCTCCTCGGACTCCGCCTCGGCGATATACAGACCGAACGTATAACAGTTGTTTCTGATCTCGGCGGAGCATTTTTCTTTCAGTTCTTCTCCCAGCCGTTTTACTGGATCTATCCCCTCGTCCTTCATCCGCGACACGAAATCGAACGGAAGACAGGCTCGTACGTAATAAGACGTCATTCTGACACCTCCGGTATTTTGCCGGCGCCGCCGGCTCTGTTATGATTATATAATATATCACGCGTTTTGTCAACAGTTAAATCGCCGCGGCGCGATAAATAAAACCGGTCCGGTGTGTTCGGCGCGGCGTGATAAGGAAGTTTTTTGAATGATTATTTCCGCGCCGAAAATGAAGTCGCCCTTCGGGCTAATGAAGACGCTTCGCTAATGAAGGAATGAAGTCGCTCACTGCGTTCGCTAATTAAGGAACGAGGGCGACTTCGCTTCATTAGTGAGCGCCGGAGTGCGAACGTCTTCATTAGGGCGTTAGTCCGTCTTCATTAGTGAGCGAAGCGAACGTCTTCATTAAACCGACTGAATATGAAAAGCAGACTGATTTTAATTTCAGCCTGCTTTTGAAGTGCGCACGTACTCACCACCCGGACTTGCGGTGAAAAAACGGCCTTATGACGGTCCGGTGTGTTTACCGGACCGGT
>JAGDCE010000161.1 GCA_017958705.1 Clostridia bacterium | reverse complement strand
CATCACGGCGTAAACCAGCCGGTCAAACAGACAGACGGCAGCCGCACGTATATAACGAGTCAGAACCACAATTACGAGGTGATCGCCGAAACGCTCGCCGAGGTTGGCGTCGAAAGCTTCGTCAACGCGAACGACGGAAGCTGCGAGGGTATGGAATACGGCGAGCTGAACGCTTTTACCGTTCAGTTCCACCCGGAGGCGAACGGAGGCCCGCACGACACCGCGTTCCTCTTCGACAGGTTCATTGATTTGATGGAGAAAGATAAAAAATGCCTAAGAACGAAGCCATAAAAAAAGCGCTTGTGATCGGCTCGGGGCCGATCGTGATAGGTCAGGCGGCGGAATTCGACTATTCCGGCGCCCAGGCGTGCCGTGTGCTTAAAAGTCAGGGCATAAACGTCGTGCTCGCAAACTCCAACCCCGCCACGATAATGACGGACAGCGTGCTGGCGGACGAGATCTATCTTGAGCCGCTGACGGTAAAAACGCTGACACGGATAATCGAAAAAGAGCGGCCGGACGGCATCCTCGCCGGGCTCGGCGGACAGACCGCGCTGACGCTCGCAACTCAGCTTTACGAAGAGGGCGTTTTGCAGAAATACGGCGTCCGTTTCCTCGGAAGCGACATGGAAGCGATAAAAAAAGCCGAGGACAGAGAGCTTTTCCGAGACACGATGCTTAAAATAAAGCAGCCGTGCGTACCGAGCGACATAGCCTTCGACGTTGAAGCCGCGGTCTGCATCGCGAACAAGATCGGTTATCCCGTGATAGTCCGTCCGGCGTACACGCTCGGCGGCTCGGGCGGCGGGATAGCGCACGACGAGGCGTCGCTGCGCACGATTGCCGCGAACGGGCTGAAAATGTCGCCGATAACGCAGATACTGGTCGAAAAAAGCGTCGCCGGCTGGAAAGAGATCGAGTTTGAAACGCTGCGCGACAACGCGGGCAACGCCGTCGCCGTCTGTTCGATGGAGAACGTCGACCCGGTCGGCATCCATACGGGCGACTCCGTCGTCGTCGCGCCGACGCTGACGCTGTCTGACAAGGAATTCCAGATGCTGCGCACCGCGTCGCTTCAGATCGTGGAGGCGCTCGGCATCGTGGGCGGCTGCAACTGCCAGTTCGCGCTCAATCCCGACAGCTTCGAGTACGCCGTGATCGAGGTGAACCCCCGCGTTTCGCGTTCGTCCGCGCTCGCCAGCAAGGCGACCGGGTATCCTATCGCGAAAATATCAACGATGATCGCGATAGGTTATAACCTTGACGAGATAGAAAACGAGATCACCGGCAAGACGTGCGCGTGCTTCGAGCCCGCGCTCGACTACGTCGTCGTAAAGTTCCCGAAATGGCCGTTCGACAAGTTCTCCGGCTCAAGCAGGACGCTCGGCACGCAGATGAAGGCGACGGGCGAGGTTATGGCGATCGGTCAGAGCTTCGTCGAAGCGCTGATGAAAGCGGTGCGCGGCCTTGAGATAAAGATGGATTCGCTGAACCACAAGCCGTCACGCGACGCAGACGTCGTAACACGCCTCTCAAACGCCGACGATCTGCGGCTGTTCACGGTATTCGAGGCGCTGAAGGCCGGCGTCTCCGAAGAAGCCGTGCACGAAATAACGAAAATCGATCCGTATTTCATATCATGTCTGAAAGAGGCGGTCCTGCTCGAGGCCGAGCTTAAAGAAAAACCGCTTACAAAGGACCTGTATCTGAAAGCTAAAAGATCGGGTTTCCCCGATTCATATATCAAAACGCTGACAAAAGCGGCGGTCTTGCCGGATTTCCGGTACAGTTATAAGATGGTCGACACCTGCGCCGCGGAATTTTCTGCAGAAACGCCGTATTTCTACTCCTGCGCGGACGAATACTGCGAGGCGAGAGAATACAAACGCAGCGGCAGACCCGTCATAATGGTGCTCGGATCCGGCCCGATACGCATAGGGCAGGGCATCGAATTCGATTACAGCTCCGTACACTGCGTCTGGACGCTGAAAGAGATGGGCTACGACGTCGTCATCGTCAACAACAACCCCGAAACGGTGTCGACGGATTACGACACCGCAAACCGGCTTTATTTCGAGCCGCTGACCGAGGAGGACGTTCTCGGGATCGTCCGGGTCGAGCAGCCCGTCGGCGTCGTCGTGGCGTTCGGCGGTCAGACGGCGATAAAGCTCGCGAAAGCGCTCGACGCGGCGGGCGTGCGCATACTCGGCACGTCGGCGGAGAGCATAGACATAGCGGAGGACCGGGAGCGTTTCGACTCTTTTCTCGAGTCGATACACATGTCGCGCCCGAAGGCGGTCGCGGTCGAGAGCACCGAGGAGGCGCTTTTAGCCGCAAAGATCCTCGGTTATCCCGTACTGCTGCGCCCGTCTTACGTTATCGGAGGGCAGGGAATGGGCGTCGTACGCTCGGCGGACGAGCTGCGGACGTACATGGATTCGATCGTCTCCGGCGATATAGCGAATTCCGTGCTCGTGGACAAATACATGCCCGGCGCGGAGCTTGAGGTAGACTGCATCTCCGACGGCACGACGGTGCTTATCCCCGGCATTATGGAGCATATCGAGCGCGCGGGCATACATTCCGGCGACTCGATCGCCGTTTATCCGCCGTACAACCTCTCGGATTCGATGACGAAAAAGATCTGCGAGGTCTCCGTCGCCATCGCCAAGGGGCTCGGCACGAAAGGCATCGTAAACATACAGTATCTGATATTTGAAAACGAACTTTACGTGATAGAGGTAAACCCGCGGGCGAGCCGCACGGTGCCGTATATCAGCAAGGTAACGCGCATACCGATGATAGAACTCGCGAGCCGCGTGATGCTCGGGGAAAAACTGGCGGATCTGGGATATAAAGAAGGGCTCGCCGAAGCCGCGCGCTATTACGCGGTCAAGGTGCCCGTGTTCAGCTTTGAGAAAATCACCGACGCCAACTCGATAATGGGGCCGGAGATGAAGTCGACCGGAGAAGTGCTCGGCATCGGCAGGACGAAGACGGAGGCGCTTTACAAAGGTCTGTGCGCCGCCGGGATCGACGTGCACGAGGAAAAAGAGCCGGGAAAGGGCATACTGATCTCAGTCGAGGACTACGATTACTCCGACGCCGTGAAGCTGGCGGAAAAATTCACCGATCTCGGCATGAAGATATACGCGACGCCGGACACGACCGCCGCGATAAGAGCGCGCGGGCTCGACGTCACGAAGGCGTGCAACATCTGGGAAAACAACGATATTTACAATCTGATAGAGACCGGAGCGGTGCGGTGCGTCGTTTACACCGGCGCGGTCATGGACAGCTCGGTCGGAGATTTCCGGCTGCTCTACCGCAAAGCGATGAACGCGCGCATACCGTGCATGACGTCAATCGACACGGCGCTCGCGCTGGCGGACGTCATAAGCGCGAGCTACGACCAGGACAGCACGCATCTCGTCGACATTAACCACTGAGGAGGAAACCATGGATCTTAAGGGAAGAAGCTTTCTGAAGCTGCTCGATTTTACGCCGGAGGAGATATTCCGTCTGCTCGATCTGGCGGCGGAGTTCAAGGAAAAGAAAAAAGCGGGTATCCCGCACGATATACATCGCGGAAAGAACGTCGCGCTGATATTCGAGAAGACGAGCACGCGCACGCGCTGCGCGTTCGAGGTCGCCGCGGCGGATCTCGGCATGCACGCCGTCTATCTCGACCCGAAAAGCAGTCAGCTCGGCAAGAAAGAGAGTATCGCCGACACCGCGCGCGTGCTCGGGCGGATGTTCGACGGCATAGAATACCGCGGATTCGAACAGAGCCGCGTCGAAACTCTTTCAAAATACGCCGGCGTGCCGGTCTGGAACGGGCTGACGAACGAGTTCCACCCGACGCAGATGCTCGCGGATTTTCTTACGATACGGGAGCATTTCGGCAGACTGCGGAAAATTAAGCTCGTTTATATAGGAGACGCGCGCTACAACACCGGAAATTCTCTCATGGCGGGCTGTGCGAAGGTCGGGATCGACCTGACGATATGCGCGCCGGAGAAATACTTCCCGGATCCCGGACTGGTAAACGTTTGTAAAGAGATCGGCTCTTTATCCGGCGCATCGCTTTGCTTTGAGACAGACCCGTTAAAAGCGACCGCGGGCGCCGACGTCATCTATACCGACGTCTGGGTGTCGATGGGAGAGCCGGAATCGGTATGGAAAGAGCGGATAGACGACCTGCTGCCGTACCGCGTGACCGCGGATCTGATGAAAAACGCCGGAGATCAGTGCCGTTTCATGCACTGTCTGCCGTCGTTCCACGATCTGGAGACGGAGACCGGCATGGAGACGTACCGCAAATACGGCCTCGACTGCATGGAGGTGACCGACGAAGTCTTCGAAAGCGACCGTTCGATCGTCTTCGACGAGGCGGAGAACCGTATGCACACGATCAAAGCCGTCATGGCGGCGACGCTGTAATAAAACAAACCCGCTTTGATATTCCCGGTATCATTGCGGGCTGTTTTTTTATGCTGAATTGAAGCTTTACAGCCTCTGCCCGGCGCCGTTTTCGGGCTGCGAGCGGCAAATTCTTCCTTTCTCGAGGTGTCTTCAAATAAATTCACAGTTCAGTGTGTAAAAATTTACATCTGTTCGACACAAGTCGATAAAGTGCATACTAATGCATAATATACAATATTTATACACCGAACGGGGCATGGAAAGCGCGTTTTTTGCACCCCGGAATGAATCGGAATGAATGTAATCGATCAAAAAATGAACCTGAATGGATGTAACCGATATAATAAACAAAAATATTAAAAAAATTTTTATTGACAGATAACCAACATCATGATATACTTTATGATGGCTTGATTTAAACGTATTTTTTTCGAACCCTTTTTTGAAAAAGTTCCGGAGTCTGCCGGACGGGCGTTATCCGACCGCCCCGCAGCGGACTTCAAGCGGCTTTTTCCGAATATTTTTCTGTTCGACCGGGATTTAAAGGCGGGTATACGGTT
>JAGDCE010000160.1 GCA_017958705.1 Clostridia bacterium | reverse complement strand
TCTCGGCGGCGCCGGCGTCAACACAGAGGACTTTCCGCTTCAGCCTTTTTCCGTCAGGGATAAAACAGACGACAGCCGCTTCAGATTTCTTTTCATCGGGCGTGTGATGCGCGAAAAGGGCATCGACGAACTGCTCCGGGCAATGCGTATCCTGAGAGACAGGGGCGTCGGATGCGTGCTGGATATCGTCGGAATAACCGAAGAAGACTATAAAGCAAAATTCGCGGAGGCCGAGGCCGAAGGCTGGCTTTGAGACCGCGGATTTCAGAAGGACGTAAGGCCGTTCATCGCTGGCTGCGACTGTTTCGTCCTGCCTTCCTGGCATGAGGGAATGGCCAATACGAACCTTGAGGCGTCGTCGTCCGGTCGGCCGGTCATAACGACAGATATCCCGGGATGCCGCGAGGAGGTCGTTCCCGGGGTCACCGGCTGGCTGGTCCCGCCGAAGGACGCGGGAGCGCTCGCTGACGCAATGGAGCAGGCCGCCCGTCTTCCCGCGGAAAAGCTCAGCGCGATGGGCGAGGAAGGCCGGCGTTATGTCACAGAGCATTTTGACAAGAGGGCGGTCGTCGCAGAGACCGTCGGCGTCATAAACAAACTGATAAAACGCAACTGATAATACGAGCCGATCCGCAGTCGGCGGAGCAACACTTTCAGAAGGGAGGCGCCGGAAAATGACAGAACTTCTGCCTGTTTTTATAGCATGTATGGCCGGCGCCGTCCTTACCGATGCCTTTTCGCTTTACGACCACGAAGAGCACAGGTATGTATACAAAGAGAAGGTCTTTTTCATAGTAATCGCGCTTGTTGCCGCGGTCTTCTGCGGCCTCCGGCGGGGATACAACGATACGTTCAGCTACCGTCATATGTATGAATTAGTTGACGTTTCACAGCCGTTTTTCTCCGATTTCAGCTGGAAACTTTCCGAAAGCTTCGGGTTTAAGATCGCATACAAGGCGATGGCATATCTCGGGTGGGATGTTCAGATCTTCCTTATGCTGTTTGCTCTGTTTGACGTAGGAACAGTTTTCTGGTTCGTCTTCAGGCATTCAAGATCGCTGACGCTCAGCGTTTTTCTGCTGTTCGCGACCGGAGTTTATACCTTCTGTTTTGCGGCTATCATGCAGTGCACTGCCACGGCGTTCTGTCTTATAGGGGTGGACCTCTACCTTAGAAGAAAACCGTTTTGGTACCTGGCATTGGTGCTTATCGGTTTCACTTTCCATACTTTCTGTCTGGTATACCTGATCGTTCCGTTTTTGGTCAGTCCTCCCTGGGAAAAGAAAACATACGCTATTCTGTTCACAACAGTTGCTGCAGCGATCCTTTTTACGAGCTTTATCAGAATCGTCGTCGGGATAACATCGGCAACGGGAGAAGCTTACACAGAAGGTGACTTTATTTCTTCCGGAAGCGGGGTCAACATTTTTCGCTTTCTTGTGACAGTCGTAACGGCTGCACTCAGTTTTATTGTGCGTGACGAGCTGAGACACAGCGACGACAAACTGATAAACATTTCCGTTAATCTTTGCATCGTTCAGGCATGTATCATGTTTTTAGGTCTGTTCGGCACCGCAAACTATTTTGCCAGGCTTGCCAACTATTTTCTGATCTTTCAGTGTCTGGCGCTTCCTTTCCTTGTCGATCATTATTTCGAAAGCAAACGGGGAGAACTGCTGAGTATAAAAAACGCTATGATAGTCGGATATGCCGGATATTTTTACTACGCCGAGGCAGTTACAAACGGAGGATTCGATATCATGTTTTCCAGAGTCTCGTTGAGCAGTTTTCTGTCGCTTATCACTTAGTTACGATATGAGAGTCCTGCAGATCGTTACCACCATGAACCGCGGCGGACTCGAGACGATGCTCATGAATTACTACAGGCACGTCGACAGAGAAAAGGTGCAGTTCGATTTTCTTGAGCACCGCGCGGATGAGAGCAACTACGACGCCGAGATAGAACGGCTTGGCGGAAGGATATACCGCCTTCCCTCACTCAATCCCTTCAGCCCGTCATACCGGAAGGCACTGAACTCATTCTTTGAAGTGCACACGAAATACCGTGTGGTTCATTCGCACCTCGACTGCATGAGCGCGATACCGCTTGCTGCAGCAAAAAAAGCGGGCGTTCCGGT
>JAGDCE010000159.1 GCA_017958705.1 Clostridia bacterium | reverse complement strand
TAAGGCTGTCTATGTTCGCCTTCGTGCGCTCGACCGACAGATTGTAGTCGTATTCCTGCTCGCGCTTTACCTGAGCGTCAATGTTGTTGACGCCTATGATAAGCTGCTTCTGTCCGTCCTTTTCTTCTATCATCGCCGCCTTGAGCATGGCGTATATCGGCTCGCCGTTGATCATCAGACGGTAGGTCAAAGCAAACAGACCGTGTTCTTTGATCTCCTTCAGGATCTTTTCCTTCGTCATCATTTCGGAGATCATATCGAGGTCGTCGGGATGGATAACGGCCTTCGCGTTTATCTGCAGACGGCTGAAGAAATCGGTACCTTCTTTTTGCAGGCCTATGTCAGAATAGTCCTTCATCGAGCTGTATTCGGTATAGCGCTCCGTTTCCGGATTTATCGTATACATCGCGAGGAAGTCGCCGGACAGAGCCGTGATACGCTCGTACGTCGCCTGCTCCTCCTGCAAATGTTCAAGCGCTACTCTGTCGCGCATCTGCGCGTCCACGTTGCTTACGCCTAAGAGTATATGTTCGGCGTCGTCACTTATGCGCGTGCCTTTCATATTCATATATATTGGCTCGCCCGTGTTAACCATACGGTACGTTGTGCTGAAAATTCCGGTCGTATCTATCGAATGGAGTACGTTTTCTTTATTGAACGCGGCTATGAACGCGGGGCTGTCGTCCTTGTGCAAAAGTATTTTTGCGTTTTCACAGCTTGTTTTGAAGAAATCGCTTCCTCTTCGTTCTACGTTAAGGTCTTCGCCCGACTGTTCACTCTTATATTCTATAAATTCATCGGTTACTATGTTGACGTAATAGATGTAGAGGTAGTCAGTCGAAAGCGTGCGGGCTATCTTTGTGTACGTCAGGCTTGTGGACATGGCCGCCTCGTAAGCCTCACGCGCCTCCTCGGATTCCTTCTTCGCCTGTGCCATTTCAGTCATATCATAGCACATTCCGAGCAGTCTTTCCTCGCCGGAGCCGTCCTTGAATTTCAGCTTCGTCGTCTGGAACGTCCTCATCACGCCGTTCGCGCCGGGCACCGTTTCAAGCAGTATGTACGGAACGCTCATTTCAAGCGCTCTCTTATCGTCTTCAATGAATTTCTTTGCCGCTGCCTCGGTAAACATATCGTAGTCCGTAAGACCTATGACGTCCTGCGGCGTGCTCTTGCCCGCGTAATCAGCGAACGCCTGGTTGCAGGCTAAATACACGCCCGTTTCGGAGTTCTTGTAAAACGACAGAGCCGGCATATTGTCAAGCAGCGCCTGCATGGAGTTTGAAAGCTCCTCTATCTTCGCCGCGGCCGCCGCTTTTTCGGAGAGGCGTATATTCTCCTCGTCCATCTCGCGCAGCTTCTTCTCTGACTCTTCCCTGTCGCGGATGAAGTCGCTTATATCGCCCGTCATCTTCTCTATCGCGTCGCCGAGCGATCTTATCTCGTTCTGCGTCTTTATTTCGGGCGCTTCGTATTTCAGCTCGTCGTTCTCGCTTACGGCGGCAAATCTCTTTGCACTCTCTTCAAGCGAACGGATAGGCTGAGTTACCGAATGGTAGATCCACAATCCCAAAGCCAGAGCGAATATTCCGAATACCGCCGCGACTATAAGTATACTGATCGACACGGTGGAATTGACCATGCCGCGCAGGTCGCTTGAAAGCAGGTCGACGCAGATTATCGCTATGGTCTCGCCCTTTGAGTTGCGAAGCGGCTTAACGCCCGTGTAATACGTGCCGTATTCCGACGTTTCCTCAAAGAAGCCTATTTCCTCGTTATCCCAGAAGGAAGCGTATCTCGCTATCTCCTCCTCGGTATACGCGTCCGTCGGCTCGAGAAGCGGCCAGTTGTCGTCTCCCGCCGCGAATTCCTCCGAACTCGTCGCACATATAACGTTTATGATAACGTCCTTATCCGGGATGCCGATATAAATATAGTCGACGCCTATATTATCTATCATCGTGTTCAAAAGCTCTTGCGTCTGATTGTATTTTTCAGACGGGACGCCCGTTTTGATACACTGATCCATATCGTCCGCGTCTATCGCCGCCTCGATAAAATCGACCACTCCCGTGATTTTCGCGTCAAACTGATCGTACAGCACGTTCGGGAAGAACACGTTTGCGACTATCGTGACGAGTATCACGAGCACCGCGAACATCGATATGAGCATTACGATCAGACTTCTTCTGATGGGGCGTTTCACGTGCCTAACGCCGGTGGTAGTTTCTTTCTTTTTTTCCTGCACGGTCCTCTTTTCTCCTCTGTTTAGTGTTTTCTATATGTAAAAAATCCGCCTCATGACACACTTATAGGGCGGAAGAAAACGGTAAACGAGCGCGCGGACATAGAAATTCCGCGTTTCGGATAGCGTGCAACTGGCTGCCTTTTCGGGCCCTATAGCTTTGCGTCGCCGGATTTCTCCGGGTTTGCCAAATATTACAGTACCGTAATCATACCATGAAAATATGAAGTTGTCAATAGATTTTCACCAAATTTGCGAAAGTTTTTTGTTTCTTAACAGTTTATTTGTTGTTAGTGTTGTCTTACTTTTTTCTCTCCCTCGCAGAGTAAGAAACCTTTTGAACGCCCGCAGGGAGGCGATCCATGAACGCAGTTGTATTCATACCGTCAGGCAATTCATGCGCCGGCGGCGTAAATTATTAAGGCTGCCGAAATACGGCAGCCTTAAAAAACTATCAGTCTTCGTCCGTCGGACCCTCGTCGTCCTCTATGTAGGAAAACTCCTCGTTGCAGGCGGGGCAGATGAGGTGCGCGTAGTCTACCGTGGGAGGAACGCAGATCGTTTCGCCGCAGTTGGGGCATTCGATCTCGATGACTTCGTCTTCGTAATCGTCTTCGTCGTCGATATCGAAGTCGTCGTCCTCGTCGTAATCATCCTCGTCATCGTAGTATTCGTCGTCTTCCTCGTCGTCATAGAGGTATTCCTCTGCCGCGCCGAGATCCTCGTCAAGCTCTTCAACGTAATCGTTGAGACGGTCGCACTCGTCCTCAAGAGCGGATACGCTGTCCGCAACGTCCTCAAGCACGCCTATTATCTCGGTAAGAAGCTTTCCTTCGCTGCTTTCCGTGCCGATCTTCATACCCTCGGCAAGACCTTTAAGATACGCTACTTTTTCACTCAACGTCATAACAGTCACCTCCGTTAAATTAAAGCTTACTGCTTTGCTCTTTCAAGATATTCGCCGGTCCTCGTGTCTATTCTCAGAACGTCGCCTTCGTTTATGAACAGCGGAACTTTGATAGTCGCGCCGGTCTCGAGCGTCGCGGGCTTCGTCGTACCGGTGGCGGTATCGCCCTTGAAGCCGGGCTCGGTCTCGGTGACGGTGAGCTCGACGAACATCGGCGGCTCGACCGCGAAAACGTTGCCTTTATAGGAAACGAGTCTGCAGATCATCTCTTCCTTGACGAACTTGAAGTTGTCGCTGAGCTTATCCGCGTCTATCGGAACGAGCTCGTAGGATTCGAGATCCATGAAGTAGTACAGTCCGCCGTCGTTGTAGGAATACTGCATATCCTTGCGCTCGACGACCGCTTCCTCGAATTTATCCGTGGGTGAGAAGGAGCGCTCGATCACGGCGCCGGTTATGACGTTTTTCATCTTCGTACGGACGAAAGCCGCGCCTTTGCCGGGCTTCACGTGCTGGAATTCGACGACCTGCATTACCTGACCGTCGAGCTCGAACGTTTTGCCGTTTCTGAAATCACCTGCCATCAACATAAATGGTATCCTCCGTTAGTAAATCTCTGTTTTCTGCTATATAATACACCATATACATAGTGTTTTCAATACGAAATAGGAAATAAATTTTAAATTTCGATAAGATTTTTGGGCGAAGCCGATATATCGCGGCATCCGTCGGCGTAATAAAGCACCATATCCTCGATGCGGCAGCCGTATTTTCCGGACAGATAGATGCCCGGTTCGACCGTGATCACGTGGCCGCGCTGCAGTTTTTTGCCGAAGCTGCGCGCGCTGACGCCGGGCGCCTCATGGATGTAGAGTCCTACGCCGTGGCCGAGACTGTGGCCGAACGCGCCGTTGTAATCGACGTCTATGATATCGCGCGCGATCTTGTCGAGTTCTCCGAGATCGACGCCCGGAGCGACGGCGGCGAGCGCCGCCTCCTGAGCCGCTTTGACGGTGTTGTAGAGCTTCTTCATCTCTTTATCCGCGCGTCCGACGACGACCGTTCTCGTCATGTCGGAGCAGTAGCCCATGTATTTGCAGCCGAAGTCCATCGTCAAAAAGCCCTTGCGTACCTTTATATCGGCGGGCACGCCGTGCGGCATCGAGGACGAGGGACCGCTGACCGCGATTGTCTCGAACGACACGTTTTCCGCGCCGTGCGATCTCATATAGAATTCGAGCTCGAGCGCGATCTCTTTTTCTGTTTTGTCCGTCGAGATGAAGCCGAGTATGTGCTCGAACGCCGCGTCCGCTATGCTCTGCGCCTTCGCTATCTTGTCGAGTTCGTCGTCGTCCTTGAATTCGCGCAGTCCGTCTATCGCCGCGCCGATCGGTACGAACGATATATCGGGATATCTGTTTTTGAAACTCTCAAGCTCTGCGACCGTTACGCACAGATCCTCGAAGCCGAGCGTCTTAACGCCGAGGTCGGAGAAGAGCTGACCGAGCACGCCGCCCTTGAGTTCGACCTTGACGACGCCTTCGGACGCCTGCGCCGCCTCGATATAACGGAAATCCGTTACGAGATACGTCTGATCGCGCGTGACGAGCACGTATCCGTCCGTGAACGGGAAGCCCGTCGCATAGAACTGGTTTACCTCGCTCGTCAGAAGTATGCCGTCGCACCCCTCGGGGATGACGGTCTTTATTTTTTCAAATTTGCCTTTCATTTTTCTTGCCTGTCCGTATACTTTTTTTTGATTCTCCCACAAAAATCGCGGTTTGTCAATAGATATATATCGCGCGCAAAAAAGAAAACCGGGGAGATCCCTCCCCGGTCCGTTCGAGTTTTATCAGACGTACTGTTTGAACTGATCGACGATCTCCTCGTAGATGTTGGATCCGAAACCGCCGGCCGCGATGAATATCACGAGAGCGATCGCGAAAAGTACGAGCGCGATTATCGACAGCACCAGACCTGCTTTGCCCGGGCCTTTGCCGCCCTTGTTCACGGATACGATACCGGTGATGAGACCGATGATCGAGAACAGCGGGAAGAGGCAGCACAGGAAGCTGAGTATGCCGAATATAAGGCTCACTATGCCCGCGCCTTTACCGCCGGAGGGTTCCTCAACGACGGGAGCGACTGCCGGCGCCGCCTGGTACTGAGGCTGCTGATACTGCGGCTGCTGGAACTGCTGATACTGGGGCTGGTTGAACTGCTGACGCTGCTGCTGATACTGCTGCTGCCAGTCAGGCTGCTGAGGCTGTACCGGCTGCTGCGGTTGTACCGGCTGCTGTGGCTGCTGCCATACGGGCTGAGGCGGTATCACGGGCTGAGCCGGCGCTTCGGGCTGAGGGGCCTGCGTGAACTGCTGTACGTTCTCCTGCACCTGCTCCGTCGCCTGCTGTACGTTTTCCTGCACCTGTTCCGTCGCCTGCTGCACGTTTTCCTGCGCCGCATCGGTCGCCTGCTGTACGTTATCCTGTACCGCGGCACCGACCGCCGCCGCGCCCGCGGCGACCGCACCGACTGCCGCGCCGACCGTTTCCGTCGCCTGCGTCGTCTGTTCGTTGACTTCGTTCTTT
>JAGDCE010000158.1 GCA_017958705.1 Clostridia bacterium | reverse complement strand
CCGTCACGGTAACGTCGGAAAACGACTGGTCGTGGTCGCTTGACATAGCGTTAAACGACATCGCGGTCGTGACGGAGGACGGCGAGAACATCAGCGTAGAGTATAAGGATCTCGAGATCGAAGAGGAGATCCCGGACGGCTACGAGGCAAGCTACGACGGATACGATATAACGAACACGTACACCGGGAAGAAGACCGTTTCCGGCCACAAATCCTGGGACGACGGCGACAACGCCGACGGCATACGCCCCTCGAGCATAACCGTCCGCCTGTTCGCCGACGGAGAGGAAACGGCTTCTGTGACCGTGACGGAAAACGAAGGCTGGAAATGGACGTTCTCGGAGCTTCCGATAGGTGAGGACGGGAACAAGATCGAATACACGATACGCGAGGACGAGGTCCCCGGATATACCGCCGTGATCGACGGATACAATATAACGAACAAACACACGCCGACGCCGCAGCAGACCGTCGATATCACGGGTCATAAGATCTGGGACGACGATGACGACGCGGACGGAATGCGTCCGTCGAGCATCACGATACGCCTTCTGGCGGACGGCGCCGAGGTCGCGTCGAAGACCGTCAGCGCGAACGGAAGCTGGGCGTGGACCTTCAGCGGGATGCCGAAATACAGCGGAGAGCGTCTGATAACGTACACGATAACGGAGGATCCCGTGCAGGGCTATACCGCACAGATCAGCGGATATAACGTCAAAAACACGCGCAGTGGCATGACGGGCGAGCTCGTGATAGTCAACACAGTGACGGGTGACGGCACGGATGACGCCTTCGTGTACGAGATCGAGCGGACCGGCGGCGATACCGGGTTCCAAAAACTCACCGTCGTGATACACGGCAGCGGCTCCGTAAAGATCGTCGGAGTCGAGCCCGGTACGTATCGCGTCACACAGACCGGCTGGAGCTGGAAATACGAGCGAAGCGGCGCGGATAACGTCGGTGTGACCGTGACCGCGGGCGAGGGTGCCGAGGCGGCGTTCACAAACAGCCGAAACGACAAGAACTGGCTGCGCGACGAGGCGGCGGCAGACAGCAGCATGGAGCGGAGCGGAGAACATTCCGGTACGCCCGGGACCACGGCCGGGGACAAAGGCGACGCCGGCTCGCGCCGCAGCAGACTTGAGAAGAAACTCGAGCAGTATGACGTGATGTTCGCCGGACTCGGATTTGCGCTGTTAAACAAAAAGCGCAGAAAGAAAAACGAAGAATAAGCTGAAACAAAAAAGACTCCCGGGTCCTGAATAAGATCAGGACCCGGGAGTCTGTTCGTTTCAGATCATTCGGCGTTCTTTTCGAGATAATCAACGATGTCGCCGACGGTGCGAAGCGTCGGGATGACGCGATCCGGCACCTCGATATCGAATTCGTTTTCGAATTCCGATACGATCGTGATGACTTCCAGCGAGCTGAGGCCGAGATCGTCGACGAGCGCGCTTTCTCTTGTGATCTCCGATGCGTCGCCGTCAAAGTGATCGGCGAGTATCGCTACGGTTCTTTCAAACATTTTTTAATCCTCCTCTTTGGGTATGTTTTTATATCTGACTATTTTTTTCGAAGTGTTGCGTATGAAGTCTTCCGTGCGCAGAACGACTTTCGCGACGCGCTTGTAAGCGGGACGGCCCTCGTTGACCTTCTCCATCAGAGCGTCGAAGTATTCCGTTTTGCCCATGTAGTCAGCCTCGGGGAGTATCTCGGCCACGATCATGTTCTTTCTGTCGTATACGAGGACTTCGTTTACGCCGGGATCCTTGCGGAAATCCTGCTCAAGCTCCTCGGGCGAGATGTTTTCACCGTTGCTTAATATTATCAGGTTTTTCTTTCTTCCCGTTAAGAATATGAATCCTTCGTCGTTTACGTACCCCAGATCGCCCGTGCTGTACCAGCCGTCCTGAAGGACTTCGTTCGTGGCTTCGGGGTCGTTGTAGTAACCCATCATGGTGACCGGACCTTTGACCTGGACCTCGCCGTCCGGCGATATCCTGACGTCGGTGCCGGGCACGATCATGCCGACGCTGCCGTCGTATTTGTGATAGTTGCGGTTGACCGCGACGCAGGGCGAACATTCCGTCGTGCCGTAACCGTTAAGTATCTCTATGCCGAATTCGCGGTACGACTTGACGTACATCTGATCGAGGAATGCGCCGCCCGATATGATGTATTTCAGATTGCCGCCGAATACGTCGATGATCTCTTTGAACAGCTTACGGCGCGCGTCGATGCCGAGCTTGAGCAGAAAATTGCTGAGCTTCACGCCCTTTTCGACTTTCTTTTCCTTGCCGTTCTTCTTTATGCCTTCGTATATCTTCTTGTAAAGCACCTCGATGAACATCGGTACGAGCATGATGACGTCTGGCTTTGCGAGAAGCAGGTCGTCCTGAACTGTCTTCAGGCTCTTGTTAAGGAAAATGGCGACGCCGTAATAATACGCCATGAGTATTGCGACGTTGAGACCGAACGTGTGATGGAATGGGAGCACCGCGAGAACGGATTTAGCGTCTTCCGGGTCGAACAGCTTGCTGACGTCGGTGATCTCGGACGCCAGATTGCCGTGGCTGAGCATTACCGCCTTGCTGCGGCCGGAGGTGCCGGACGTGAAGAATATGCTGGCGGGCTCGTCACGGCCGGGCTGATAAAGCGCGTATTCCTCGCTCTCTTCCTCGGAGGCGGACAAAAGACCTTTGAGCGTGTTGACCTTAAGGCCGTCGATACCCTCGACCAGGTCGCTGTACGTCTTTGAGATGAATACCGCGGTGACGTCCGCTTTGCCGATCATCCACGCGACTTCATTCGCGGGAAGCTCCTTGTCGATCGCTGCGGCGACGTTGCCTGAGCCGAGCACGGCGAAAAACGCGATCAGCCATTCGTAAGAGTTTTCGCCTATCACGGCTATATGCTGATTTTTGCCGATATTGCGCTCGATCCACGACGCGGCTTTTCTCACTTCACGGTAAACGTCGGAATACGTCTTTTCCCCTATCTGGTCGCGTCCCTTCCTGAACCGGAAAGCGACGCTGTCCGTGGCCGTCTTCGCTTTGAGCTCGAGCATTTCGGAAATGCTTGCTATAGGGGGCATGCGGTCGTATAACGGGTACGCTCCGTTTTTACGTTTTGCCATTATTGTGTCTCCTTTTTCTTTTTAGGTTTACGCTTTTTGAAAGTTGTGATCTTGAGCAGAACTTTCATTATCTTCATACCGAATTTGATCGTCACGAATATGCAGATAGCCGTGACGGCTATGACGCAGCAGACGTAGATCCAGACGTTGAAGCAGCCCGCGGGCGCCTTCAGGATGTTCATCGTGTAGAATATCCAGGAAATGATGACCCACTGCAGCAGATAGAACGGGATGATGAACGTCGATATGCGTAGCATGAACCCCATGAACTTCGACGCGCCGATCTTTTTGCACAGATAGTAGTTGAGAGAGAACAGCGACAGCCCCAGGCTGAGAAGCAGGATGACGTTCGGCAGGTCGGTTATGTACTCATTCGCCGGAGAGACGAGAACTTTGATTATGTCTATCTTGTAGAAATAAAGGAATACGCAGAACGAACCGAACAGCACCGCCGAGAAGTCGAGCAGACGGCGCATGATGTTCTCACGCTTTTCCTCGTCGGATTTCTTGAGTATCTCGCCGAGAAGCACGCCGACGCTCGGGAAAATGGCCCACGAGAGCAGCGGGAAGCAGCTCGTCTCGTTGACGTAGACGATGTTGCCGAGAAGTGAAGCGGCGATGTCGTTCGTCACGTATTTCTGCGTGAGCGGCGTCAGCAGAGTGTTCGCTGTAAGCATTATTACGCTGAGCATGACGATGCCCGGCGCCTTCATCTTCCACTGGATGAGGAACGAGTAGAGGATGAAATACAAGCCGACGAAATAGTAGATGTCCGACTGCAGGCAGAATTTGACGTCCTCGATCAGAGGCGTCTTCAGAACGATCATCTGGATAATGCCCGGGATCAGCCAGCGCAGAACGTTCAGTATAGCACCGATCAAAAGGAACTGGATGCCGTTCTTGCGGATGCTCTTCGGCGACGTCTTGCCGCCGCCGATGCCGAAGCCCATGCAGATCATGAATACCGAGGGACCGAACGCGCATAAAAGTATTATCGCCATGCCGAAGCTCGTCAGCTTTTCGCTGGCAAAGCCGCCTTCAAGCGCTTCCTCCATCAGATGGACGGCGGGCAGTCCGAGTATCGCGATCGCCTTCAGCAGCTCGATCTCGCCGAACCGCGTCAACGGCTTCTTTTTTTCGATAGCAACTTCTTCCATTTGAGTTTAATCATCTCCGATCGACACTAATCCTCACGCCTTGCGTGATTTAATATATATTATACATAATTTTAATAAAAAGTCAATGGCTTTAACTCAATAAATGAAGTCTTTTTCGACTTTTATACATAATAAAAATATAAAGGATGCGGCAGCCTGCTTCTCATAAAGATAACATGAACCGGTTGACATAAACTATAATATAAAACGGAGAAATCACAAAAAACGCGATTTCTCCAAACTTGGTCTGGTACGGTATTGCATAAGAGGGTAAAACGTGGTATCATATGTATTAGAACAGGAAATATGAACACACTGCCGGCGGAAATATCACAAACATTATCATGCTCAAGTGCGAGAGTCCTGAAATGAAAGGACAACCCGTGTAATTTATGTCTGAAGAAAACAATCCTGCAACAAAGATCATAAGACTGTTTAAATCAATTTCGGTATCTTTTAGCCTTCGGTAAACTGCCGAAGGCTTTTTTAATCTTTTCGTTCCTTTTTCTGTTTTTGCATATTATCATCCTGATTTTACCCAAATCCCTTGACAAACGAACATATGTTCTGTATAATGATAGACGTGGTAATTTGCGCATAGCGTAATACCGCATACAACCGAATAACCGTGTCATAATAGCTGGCTTAAAGTCAGAGGAATGCCCGCGGCAGGCTATGTTGCCGCACACGACCGTAAACGCCGCGGATCACCGGCGTGGACGGTGTATTGCGTGATCCCGTCTCTTAACAGGAGCCGTTACATAGACACACTTTTTTAAAGCGAGGTAGTTGTCTCGCCATTTGGTGTTTCTGTGTAACGGCTCTTTTTTGCTTTGAAGACAAACGCCGGATAAAAGTCAGCGATTAAATTCTAAACTGAAAGAAAGCGTTATGGATGAAAGGTAAAGAACAGAGCCGCGGTACGGTACGGATATATATGCCGCAGTCGTATTGTACTTCTTTTCAGTTCGCACAGTTTGTCGTTTTGCCGCGTGACGGGAAGAAATATATACGTGCTCATCGGCAAATATTTCAAGTACCGGAACATTTCGCGATACTCGCAGTGATATATATGGGGAGGATAAAGAGAGATATCTCCGATAACGCAATGCCGAATTTCTTTTCAGCTTACATCATTTGTTGAAGGAGGCTGCGCGATAGCGGAGACTCCCGATATTGCGAGTTTCGCATTTGTGGTACGGCGGCACAGCCGCCGACCACAAACACATCGGGCTAAGCCCGAACCCCTGTAAAATCCATTTTTAAGAAAGGAGTCTCATGGAAACACAAAACAAAAACGAACAGAACAGTCAGCCGGCAAACACGAAATCCGAAATACTGCGTTTCAGGGTAACGCCAGCGGAGAGAATGAAGATAGAGCGGAAAGCTCTCGGCTCCTACCGTACCGTGAGCAGGTATCTGCGCGACTGTGCTCTCGGAAAAGAGATCGTAGTGATACCCGGCGCCGACGCGCTCGCGGACGAACTGAGACGCATGGGAAACAATCTGAATCAGATTGCGAGAGCGGTCAATTTAGGTTATGCCGGACAGACAGTTGATCTTACCGAAACACAGGAAGGAGTAAAAAGGATATGGCAATCGTTAAATTCGTTGCGTCGGGATGCCCGATGAACAATATCTTCGGTTACGTTATGAGAGAGGAGGCTACGGAGCGGAAACTCATTGACGGTATCATGTGTACGCCGGAAACGGCGCTCGAAGAATTTAAATTCGTCAAGGTGAAGTTCGGAAAGGAGGACGGCAGACAGTATTATCATATCGTGCAGTCGTTTTCTCCGGACGATAAGATCACGCCGGAGACCGCGCATGAGATCGGTATGAAGTTCGCGGCGTATTTCAAAGGATACCAGGCGCTCGTTGCGACTCATACGAACAGGGATCATCTGCATAATCACATCATCCTCAATTCCGTGAATTACGAAAACGGTTACAAGTATCATCAGAGCAGAGACGATATGCTTCAGGATCGTCTTCCGCTGCTTGACAGGGAGATATGCTCTCTGAAGGAAAACGTCGCCAACGTTGGCAGATTTCTCGAATCGGCAAAGCGTTATACCGTGATACGCGAACTGACGCCGGATATTCTCCGTACGTTCATTTCGAAGATCGTCATTCACGAGCGCGAAAAGGGTCACGTGAAGAGATCTTCTCAGCGGATCGACATTTGTTTCAGGTTCATAGGCAACGTATTCACCGTTGAGCGGAACAATTGCGGCAATTCGGATGAGGATGCGGGATAACCGCAATCAAAAAAGCACAAAAAGGAAAAGGACGGGCATTTTACTGTCCGTCCGATTCCTAAAGCACCAAGCATACTGTTAACTTCTTTATGAGAAACAGGCTGAAGCGTGCTTTTTTCAACTAAATCCGTCCATACGGACGGGTTAAATCCACTTCGTGGGTGAAATCGCTGCGCGATGAAATCCGACTTCGTCGGGTTAAAAGGACGGATTAATTTCACCGTGAACGAAGCGAACGATTTCATCCGAGCATCGCGAGCACCGCGGCGAGCAGCGCGGATATGATCTTCGCTGTATTCTTCATTTTCATCGTTCCTTTCGGGCGTTGTGACGCGGTGTTATCCGCTGTCCTGCGTCCATTATATCCGATGAGCCGGGATATGTCAATACGGATAAGTCGCTGCGCCGCGGAATTTACAAAACGGTCAAAGATGCGCCCGTCACCCGCTTTTGCCGTTTTTTTCTGACAGTCTCTGCTCGAACCGCCCCTTTCCGTTATCCGCCGGGACCTCCGTCGGGTATACGCCGTCGAAGCACGAGCGGCAGTAATGTGTCCCGCCGCAAAGTATCCCGAGGCTTTCCACGGGCAAAAATCCGAGCGAATCGACCCCGATCAGCTCCGCAATCTCGGGGATGCTGTGGCGGCACGCGATCAGATTCTTCTGTGAATCTATATCCGTTCCGTAAAAGCACGGGTAAAGGAACGGCGGCGCCGAGACGCGCATATGTATCTGCTTCGCGCCGGCGTCTCTCAGAAGCGACACGATCCGTCCCGAAGTCGTTCCGCGTACTATGGAATCGTCTATCAGAACGATCCTTTTGCCTCTGACGACGTCCTCGTCCGCAGACAGCTTGATGCTCACCTGATCGAGCCTGTCCTGCGGCGCAATGAATGTCCTGCCGATATACTTGTTCTTCACGAGCCCCGTATCGTACGGTATGCCCGATTCCCTGCTGTATCCGAGCGCGGCGTCGAGCCCCGAATCCGGCACTCCGATGACGATATCCGCGTCGACCGGGTGCGTCTGCGCGAGCACTCTTCCCGCCGCGATGCGCGCCTTATGCACGGACCGTCCGTCTATCACCGAATCCGGGCGGGAAAAATAGATGTATTCGAAAATGCAGATCTTCTTCTCGGCTTTGCCGCAATGCTCGCGCCTCGAGATCATGCCGTCGCCGCTGAATATCAGTATCTCGCCGGGCTCGATATCGCGTATGAATTCGGCGCCGACCGCCTTCAGCGCGCAGCTCTCCGATGCGACGACATATACTCCTTTATCCGTTTTGCCGTAGCAGAGCGGGCGAAAGCCGTGAGGATCCCTCGCGCAGATCAGCTTCTGCGGCGACATGAGCACGAGCGAATAAGCGCCCTCGAGCGTATCCATAGCGCGGCTGAGCGCCTCTTCGATCGACGGCGCGCCGAGTCTTTCTTTCGTGACGATATACGCGATTATCTCCGTGTCGCTCGACGTATGGAAAATGGCGCCGGTCAGTTCGAGCGCGGAGCGGAGCTTCGCGGCGTTCGACAGATTGCCGTTGTGCGCGACGGCCATCCTGCCCTTCTTGTGGTTCACCTCTATCGGCTGGCAGTTGTTCCTGTTGGTGCCTCCGGTCGTCCCGTAGCGCGTATGTGCGACCGCCATCGTCGCGGCAGGAAAAGAAGCGAGGATATTTTTTGAAAATACCTCGCTTACCGTGCCGAGATCCTTATGCGATACGAAGACCCCGTCGTCGTTGACCGTTATCCCGCAGCTCTCCTGTCCTCTGTGCTGCAGGGCGTAAAGCCCGTAATAGCACATTTCGGCGGCACGGAACGGTACGGGCGACATGACGCCGAAAACTCCGCATTCTTCATGGATTTCCATATTTACGCCTTTTCTGTCCGGTCGAACGCCGCGCCGACAAATCCGAGGAAAAGCGGATGCGGTTTGTTCGGGCGCGACTTGAATTCCGGGTGATACTGCACGCCGACGTGGAACGGACGGTCGCTCAGCTCCACCGTTTCGACGAGCGTGCCGTCGGGCGATATGCCGGACAGCGTCAGCCCGGCTTCCTCCATAGGCGCTCTGTAATCGTTGTTGAATTCATAACGGTGGCGGTGACGCTCGCTTATGACGCGTTTGCCGTAGCAGCGCTCCATAGTCGTCCCCGGCTTGATAACACACGGATAGGCGCCCAGGCGGAGCGTGCCGCCTTTGTCTATCTCGTCGCTCTGACCGGGCATAAAGTCAATAACTTTATCTGTGCATTTATCGTCGAATTCACCGGAATTCGCGTCTTTCAGTCCCAGTACGTTTCTCGCGTACTCTATGACCGCGATCTGCATTCCGAGGCAGATCCCGAAGTACGGGACGCGGTTTTCGCGCGCGTATTTCGCGGCGGTGATCATGCCTTCTATGCCGCGGCTGCCGAACCCGCCGGGCACGATAATACCGTCGAGCCCGCCGAGCTTTTCTTTCACGTTGTCCTCGGTTACACCTTCCGAATCGATCCAGTGTATCTTTATATGCGTGTTATGCTGATAGCCCGCGTGGCGCAGCGCCTCAGCGACCGAAAGATACGCGTCGTGAAGGGCGACGTACTTTCCGACGAGCCCTATATGCACCGTATACGGACGCGATTTGATCCGCTCCACGAGCGCGGTCCAGTCGGACAGATCGGGCTCTTTCGCTTCAAGCCCGAGTTCGCGGCAGACGACCGACGAGAAATTCGATCTTTCAAGCATCAGCGGCGCCTCGTAGAGGTTCGGCAGCGTGATATTTTCGATAACGCAGTCCGTTTTAACGTTGCAGAACAGCGATATCTTTCTGAATATCTCCTCCTCGAGCGGCTCATCGCAGCGCAGCACGATTATGTTCGGGTTTACGCCCATCCCCTGCAGCTCTTTTACGGAGTGCTGAGTCGGTTTCGTTTTATGCTCCTCCGAGCCGTGCAGATACGGTACGAGCGTTACGTGTATGAACAGGCTGTTTTCGCGTCCTACCTCGAGCGAGATCTGACGGACCGCCTCGATGAACGGCTGCGATTCTATATCGCCTATCGTGCCGCCGATCTCGGTGATGACGACGTCCGCGTCGGAATGTCTGCCGACGTTGTACACGAATTCCTTTATCTCGTTCGTTATATGCGGTATGACCTGCACCGTGCTGCCGAGATACTCGCCGCGGCGTTCCTTGTTAAGCACGTTCCAGTAGACCTTGCCGGTCGTGAGGTTCGAATACTTGTTCAGATCCTCGTCGATGAAGCGTTCGTAATGACCGAGGTCCAGGTCCGTTTCCGCACCGTCCTCGGTGACGTACACTTCCCCGTGCTGATACGGGCTCATCGTTCCGGGGTCGACGTTTATATAAGGATCGAGTTTCTGCGCGGCGACCTTCAGCCCTCTCGCCTTAAGCAGTCTGCCGAGCGACGCCGCCGTTATGCCTTTTCCGAGTCCGGAAACGACGCCTCCGGTAACAAAAATATACTTCGTCATGATCTTCCTCCTGTCATTTTCCGCTTTCTCCGTAGTTTGAAAGGACCCTTGCAGACGGATCGTTCACGTCGCAGCCCTCCCAGTCCCTGTTCGGCATCCAGAAGCCGGTTATCATCTGCGACTGTCCGGGATAATGTTTCTCGAACAACTCCCTGTACAGAAGCGATTCCTTTGTAAACGGCGCTGCGTGATCGTATTTTGCACGCTTCTCCTCAAATTCCGCGTCGGAATATACGCTTTCCGCGTATTCTTTCAGATAATCCACCATGGAATGGCCGACGGCGTCCGAAAACGCCGCTTTTTCGCGCCACAGGATCTGATCGGGGAGATATCCCGTGTCCTCGAACGCGCGGCGCAGCAGATATTTGCCTTTGCCGTAACGGTTGAGCTTCATTTCCGGGTCGAGGCTCATCACGTATTTCACGAAATCGAGGTCTCCGAACGGCACGCGCGCCTCAAGCGAGTTGACTGAGATACATCTGTCCGCCCTCAGAACGTCGTACATATGAAGTTCTCTTACGCGCTTCTCCGCTTCACGTTGGAACGCCCGGGCGTCCGGCGCGAAATCCGTGTATTTATATCCGAAAAGCTCGTCCGAGATCTCGCCGGTCAGAAGCACGCGTATATCCGTGCTCTCGTGTATGGCTTTGCAGACAAGATACATGCCCATGCTCGCGCGTATCGTCGTGATGTCGTACGTGCCGAGCAATTCGACTACCGTTTCAAGATTCGATTTGACGTCGTCCGGCGTCATATAAACTTCCGTATGATCCGCGCCTATGTATTCCGCGACCTGCCGTGCGTATTTCAGATCTATCGCATCCTCGCTCATGCCTATTGCGAACGTTCTTATCGGACGTTCGCTTTTTTTCGCGGCGATCGCGCAGACGAGCGAGGAATCGAGACCGCCGGACAGAAGAAATCCGACCTTCGCGTCGGCGACGAGCCGCTTTTCGACGCCCGCCGTCAGCTTTTCTCTGATATTCCCGCACGCGTCTTCAATATCAGTATAACAGACGCTTTTGACTTCTGCAATATCGCAATATGAAATAAATTCGCCGTTTTTGTAATAATGTCCCGGCGGGAACGGCATTATCTTATCGCAGAGCCCGACGAGGTTTTTCGCCTCGCTCGCAAAAACGATCACGCCGTTTTTATCGTATCCGTAATAAAGCGGGCGTATGCCGATCGGGTCGCGCGCGGCTATGAACTCGCCGCTTTTGCCGTCGTATATGACGCAGGCGAACTCGGCGTCGAGCATCGAAAACATATCGACGCCGTATTCAAAGTACATCGGCAGGATTATCTCGCAGTCGCTGTCGCTTCTGAAAGTATATCCCTTGCTTTTCAGCTTTTCCCTCTCTTTTTCGAATCCGTACAGCTCTCCGTTGCAGACGACGCAGCTGCCGTCGAGTTCAAAAGGCTGCATGCCGGAAGGAGTCAGGCCCATTATTGAAAGGCGGTGAAAGCCGAGAAGTCCTTTTCCGGTATCAATGACCCTGCTGTCGTCGGGGCCGCGCGATTTCGTCCGCGAGAAGCCCTCTTCAAACGCGGCACGGTCGGAAAGTTCGCCGCAGTAACCGAAGATCGAGCACATTACAGATCTCCCCACTCGGCGTCCTGCAGGGCGTCGTAGCCCTCTTCGCCGGTACGCACTTTTACAACGTTTTCAACGTCGTAAACGAATATCTTGCCGTCGCCTATGTGGCCGGTGTAAAGGATCTTCTTCGCCGTATCTATGACGACTCTGACCGGCACCTTGCTGACGACTATATCGACCTGTATCTTAGGGAGCAGGTTAGCCTCGACCGGTACGCCGCGATAATATTCCGGCTGTCCCTTCTGCGCACCGCAGCCGAGGACGTGCGTTACCGTCATACCGGTTATGCCGATCTGCATCATCGCGTTCTTAAGAGCCTCGAAACGCGGTTCTTTGCAGATTATCTCCACCTTAGTGAACTTGGGCGAACCGTCGTCGAACGCGGGCACGCGTTTGACCGGTATCGCCTCCGCCTCGGGCGTTTCGCCGCTCACCGCGACGGCGCCCTCGTATCCGTAGTCAAGACTTTCGACGGCGGGAACAAAATCGGCGTATGCGCTCGGCAGACCGTGCTCGGTCTTGTCGAGACCTTTTATCTCCTCCTCCGCGGATACGCGCAGACCGACCGTCTTTTTGAGGATGAAGAACGTCGCCGTCATCATCACCGCGGTCCATGCGAGTATCGCGACGATACCGAGCGTCTGGACTCCGAGAAGTCTGAAATCACCGGTATAGAACAGGCCTTTCAGTCCTGCGGGAGTCGACGGGTTCGCGAGCAGGCCGACCGCTATCGTGCCCCAGACGCCGTTTGCGAAGTGGACGCCGACCGCTCCGACGGGATCGTCGATGTGAAGTTTAAGATCGAGCAGCTCCACCGCGCCGACGACGAGCAGACCGGAGACGACTCCGACTATGGCGGAGCCGGCGGCGTCAAGCGCGTCACAGCCCGCGGTTATGCCGACGAGCCCCGCGAGCGAGGCGTTCAGGCACATAGAAACGTCGGGCTTTTTGTTTTTTATCCACGTGAATATCATCGTCGTGCACGTGGCGACCGCCGGAGCAATCGTCGTCGTGACGAAGATCGAGGACAGGGAATCTCCGTCCCACGCCGCCGCGCCGTTGAAGCCGTACCAGCCGAACCAGAGGATGAAGCAGCCGAGCGCGCCGAGCGTGATCGAGTGACCCTGGATCGCGTTCACCTTTTTGACCTTGCCCGCGCCGTCTTTGACGTATTTTCCGAGACGCGGACCGACCATGATCGCGCCGATCAGCGCGGTGACGCCGCCGACGGAGTGTATCGCCGCGGAGCCCGCGAAATCATGGAATCCGAGCTGATAAAGCCACCCCTGAGAGTTCCAGACCCAGCCGGCTTCTATCGGGTATACGAAAAGCGATATCACGCCGGAGTATATGCAGTACGACAGGAATTTCGTCCTCTCCGCCATCGCGCCGGAGACTATCGTCGCCGCCGTCGCGCAGAACACGAGGTTGAACACGAACGACGGGGCGAAACCGTCCTTCAGAAATCCGCCGAAATCGGTCAGTATTTTAAGATTCGGCACGCCGACGACGCCGAGCACGTAATCCTCGGCCATCATAAGCGAAAAGCCCAAAAGCACGAATACGACCGTCCCGATGCAGAAATCCATCAGGTTCTTCATTATTATGTTGCCGGCGTTCTTCGCTCTCGTGAAGCCGGTCTCGACCATCGCGAACCCCGCCTGCATAAAGAACACAAGCGCGGCGCCGATCAGAAACCATATCCCGAACGCCTCTTTTGTTACCGTTTCTTCTATTATCTTTGTGATCTCTTCCGCTGCCATGGGAATCACCTCATTTCACACTGAAAAGTATATCGCCGTAAGTCGGGAAAGGCCAGTAGCTTTTCTCCGTTATCGTCTCCGCCTCGTCGCAGGCGACTCTCAACTCGCACATCTTCGGAAGCACGTCGTCGCGTATCATCTCGGAGCCCGCAAAAACGTCGTCGGTGCCGTGGAAGGCGATCATCGCCTCCTCGAGCGCTGATACCTTCTCCGCGATGCTCTCTGAAAGCGCCGAGAGCTTCAGCACGAGTTTCTTCTCGTTTGCGCACGGCACCGCTTCGTCGAACGCGAGCTTTGCCGTGACGTCGCGCGCCGTATCCGCGGCGAAACGGCGTATCGCCGGCGCGATCTGCGTCTTGGCCATCTCTATCATGGTGCCGGCCTCGATCGCTACCGTCTTGACGTAGTTCTCGAGCATTATGTCGCAGCGCGAACGCAACTCTTCTATCGAGAACACCTTGTGAGAGGTGAGCATGTCGACGTTCTTTTTGTCGAGCAGGTGCGGCATGCAGTCAGCGGTCGTGCGGTAGTTGAGCAGTCCGCGGACCTCCGTCGCCTCTTTTATCCCCGCGTCGTCGTAGCCGTTGCCGTTGAAGATTATGCGGCGGTGATCCTTGATCGTCTTT
>JAGDCE010000157.1 GCA_017958705.1 Clostridia bacterium | reverse complement strand
TGACGAAGCCCATTTCGACGCCGTTCTGTATGTTGTTGACGAGCCGCGCCGTGACGAAGGGGATAATGCATTCGATTATCGCTTCGAGCACGATGAAAACGAGCGTCAGTATCGTCGGGCGCTTGTATTCGCGGATGCTTTGGAGAGTTTTCGGAGCATCTTTCTGTCCTTTCTGTTTTTTGCAAACGTATTACCTCATTTTTACATATCCTATATTATAGGTATATTATTTTTTAATGTCAATGAATTTTTTGTAAAAAAACCGCCGCCTTCGGTTGAAGGCGGCGGTTGCTTATGCATTATACTTTCGGATCAATCGACATAACTGCTCTTATACACCGATAAGGAAGCGCCGCTTTCAGCCGGTCTGTATAAGTATACGAATGAAAGGCTTCCGGCGTCTATCCATATCGAGCCGCCTATATTGAGGTGCGGTTCTTCGAGCGCGACGCTTACCGGGTCGGCGTCGAAGGGAGAAATGACCAGCTCGTCTCCCTCTTCGTTTCTTTTCAGCTCCCATGTCCCGCTCGCATCGGGGAGTGTGTGCTGTTCCATATCGGGCGTTCTGTATACGACCTCGCAGCTGTCGTTTACGAAATCGACAAGAGCATAAGTGTCGTGATAATCAGTATAGACCGCCCCGCCTATGACAAGCATTGCGTGCGTATCGTCATAGGGGTAAAGCATGCCTTCGCCTATCCGGTCATCTTCCCGAAGAGAATCAAGGCAGGAAAGGTGCGAAAGCGCACCGGTTTCAACGTCATAAACGGATATCCCTGTTGTTTTGCCTTCGTGTCCTTCCGGAGTGAGCACGGTTTTGTTATCCGGCGTTATCAGTTCGCAGCCGATGCATCCTCCGAGGTACCTGCCCGAAACCTTTGTCCTTTCGGCAGGTTTTTCGAGCTTTGTGTAGTATAGCCGGAAATTATCCTTTATCAGCGCGGCGGCGCCGTCTGCGGAAACGCAGGTGAAGTATTCGTCCCCGTCGAGCGTGACGGTCTTTTCGCTCAGATAGTTATAATCCGAATCGAAAAACAGCAGCTCTCGCTCGAGCATGAGCACGAATCCGTCGGGCGTTACGCGGCACGACGACTGATCGGGGGTGAATACTCCGCGCACCTCGCCCTCGAATATGAGCGAGACCTCGTTTTTGCTTGCGGACCAGCGGTAAACGGCGCTCGGCGCGGGCGGATAACCTTCCTCGTACGATACGAGAGAAAACGCGAAAAGACAGTTGTCGCCGTCTATCCAGAAAACGTTTCTGAAATACTCGTTTCCTTGAAAGCGGGACAAAATCACTTCTTCGGTCATCCCGCGGCGTTCGTATTCGACGCGAGGACCCGCGCGGCAGCCTGAAATTAAAAGAACGGATATACATAATGCGGCGAGCAGGACGCTTTTCAAAACTCTTTTCATGTTTCGGCCTCCTTTTGATAAAGTGCGCGTTTATCCGGCTTGCTTGCCCAGAATGTCGTTTACGTCTTCCTGCGTCATTTCGACGATGTCTTCGATCGAAAAGCTCATGTTCATAAGGGACTTGAATTCCCTCAGCGTCAGTCCCAGAGCATTCACCTTTTCTATCTGCTCATCAGTGAAGGGCTTTTCGTTCGTCTCATCCTTCAGCTCGCCGTTGATGTGATAAAGATAGTTTTCTGCGTCCATATTGGTCCAGTCAGAGTATTCTTCGGGCGATACGCCGTAGTATTCGATAATGGCTTTATAATCATCATCCATCGGCAAATTGTAGATGTAGTCTTCGTATTCTCCGACGGTCATACCGCTCGCTTTTTCTTTGCCGACCCCCATTTCGATAAGCTTTTCGATGTGGTATTCGCCGAGCGGCTGTGTACGGCGCTCCATTTCGCGTTCATAAAGGTTGCATAACTCGCAGCATATCTTGCCGTTTTCGTCTTCGGTAAGAACATATACGCTTACATTCTTTGCGTCGTTCAGATAATGATTATCCGGTGATTTTATCATAATATCCGCAGAAGACGTTGCGGATATTACTACAAGCAAAGTGAGCGAAAACACAAGCGCGAAAGCCGATATAACCTTTGCCGTCTTCATGAAACGAGATCTGTTTTTGAGCGATTCGTTTTTTGCATCTATTCTTCTATGCAGTTCTTCGGTGTAGTCTTTTATATCTTTCATAACAGCGTTCAATCCTCCTCTCCTAAAATGGAACGTAGTTCATTTTTAGCCCGATAAAGAAGATTATCGATTTGTTTTTTGCTTTTCTTCATAACCTTCGCGGCTTCTTCGTATGTCAGCCCGTCGAAATAGACGAGGTGGACCGCCGCCTGCATATCCTCCGGAAGCTCTCTGAGCGCGGCGTTGAGCTCGCGTTTGCGCTCGTCCGCGAGCACCGCTTCCTCGAGCTCGGCTTCATCGTCGGCGGTTTTCGCTTCCGAAAGCTCAGTGAATTCGATTCTTTTGCGGCGCCGCAAATGGTCGAGCGCGCGGCTTTTTCCAAGCATATACAGGTAGGTTTTCAGTGAGACCTTGAAATTGTACCGTCGCTTGTAAACGAAAAGGTCGCTCATTACGTCGAGCGCGATGTCCTCCGCGGCGTGGACGTCGGCAACGTAGCGGTCGATAAAGAAGGCAAGCCCTAAAAACAGCTCCTCCATTATTTCGGAGACGGCGTTTTCGTCGCCTTCGAGGAAACGTCGGTATTTGGCGGCGCAGTCGTCCATTTTGTACCTCCTTATGAAGAGATAATATCGGGCTCTCACTTATTATACGAGTGAGAGAAGGGAAATCCTTATGTGATTAACAAAAAACGCCGTTCGGAACGGCGTTTTTGTGTGGGTATCGTTACAACTCCTCTATCAGCGCGTCGACGTCTTCGGGGTTCGTCGCCCAGCTTGTGACGAGGCGGAGGGCGGTGTGCTCCGCGTCGGTGCGCTCCCAGACCTCGCAGGCGACCTTTTCGCGGAAGGCGGTTGCCGCGGCGTTCTCCATGACGACAAATATCTGATTCGTCGGCGAGTCGATGAGGAACTCATAGCCCTTTTCGCGCAGCGCCGCCTTTATCCGCGCCGCCGCGTCTATCGCGTTCTGCGCTATTTTGAAATAGAGCCCGTCGGTGAAGAGCGTGTCGAACTGCAGTCCGAGCAGCCAGCCCTTCGCGAGCATCGCGCCGCGGCGCTTATAGAGCGTGACGAAGTGCGCCGGAGCGCACTCCTTTTTGAAAACGACGGCTTCGCCGAAGAGCGCGCCGACCTTCGTCCCACCGATATAGAAGACGTCGCAGAGGCGGGAAATATCCGCGCCCGTGACGGCTCCGGCGGCGAGCCCGTAGCCGAGCCGCGCTCCGTCAAGGAAGAGCTTCATCCCGTATTCGTCGCAGACGGCGCGGAGGGCCTTCAGCTCGTCGAGCGTGTAGAGCGTGCCGTATTCCGTCGGGTGCGAGATATAGACCATTCCCGGAAACACCATGTGTTCGTGCGCCTCGTCGGCGTAGAAGTCGGCGCAGAGCTTTTTTCCGTCTTCGGCGCGGAGCTTGCCGTCGTATTGCGGCAGGGCGAGTATCTTGCGCCCGCACGCCTCGACCG
>JAGDCE010000156.1 GCA_017958705.1 Clostridia bacterium | reverse complement strand
CATTCGATCTCCGTGAAATCGTCGTATACGGAGACCGGGTACGCGCTGCTCGCCGTGGCGAAAAGCGCTATCTCGTCGCTCGGGAAAACTATTCCCTTAACCTCGTAGCCTGTATCGGCACGGTACGTTTTTTCGGTGCGTATCTCGAATCGCTCAACGCAGCCGGTGTACAGTCCGTAGACGTTGCCGCCGTGCACGTAAAGCTCGGAGACGTCGGAGCTCGAGGGGCCGCTGTAAACGAGCGTGCCGTCACGGTCGAATATCAGCATGTCGGAATCGGCGCCCGCACCCTCCGACGAAAGTATTATCGCGGCGTATCCGTCGCCGCAGGCGAATCTGCGGCAGACTCTGCCGTAAAAATCGTACTCCGTAGTCATCTCGTCGCCCTTGAAGAACAGCAGCGTGTCGGTACAGAGTACCGCGGACGTCCCGCTCCCCGTCTTCTCGGCGGTCAGCGGCATGACCCCGTCGGCGGAATACACGGTCTTCATCTCGTCGGACTTTATATTGCCCTTAAGTATCTCCGTGAAATACTTCCCGGACATCGTCCTTGACGCGTAGATCATCACGGTGCCGTCGTTGTAGATATGAGCGTCGAAGATATATCTGTCGTTGCTCTGGTACGAGTAGACGGGTTTCATATCCTTATTATATACGTGTACCGCGCTCTTGTATTCCGTGTCGCGCGTGACTATCAGATAATATCCGTCGTCGTTCATGTCTGCGTCGGATATGGGATAATCGAGCGTGCCGGAATAAAGCTGGGAGAACGTGTTGAAGATGCCGTACTGTGTGTTCGACAGGTCGTACACGAGCATATATTTGCCGCTCGTGACGAGGCGCGGCTTTACGTAGCGAAGCCGGGTGTTCTGGACCTGCCTGCCCGCCGTGTCGATGACCTCGACGCTGTTGCGCCCGACGCAGACGAAATCGTCGCGGTAAAACGCGAAGCTCTGCTCCATATCGGCGACGTAGTAGATGTCGCCGTATTCCTCGATCCCCGTCGGTATCTTCAGATTCATGTCCTTCAGGATATATCTGAAATTCTCGATATTTATCTCGGAGGAATACACGAACGTCATCGTCATGAAGAACAGGAAGAACAGCGTGATCACCACGTATTTCAGCAGTGCCACGGCGACTGACGCGTGCTTGTAACGCTTATTCGGTTGTTTCTGTTCGCCCGGACCGTATATGCTTTCTATACGGTCGCCGCCGCCCGTCGTCTCCGTTCTGACGGAAACCGGATCGGTGTCGTAATTCACGGGGCGCTTTTTCTTTTTGAAAAAAGAACTCATTTAAGCACTACCTTACATAGATACAGTCCGTCCGGCGGCACGGTGATGCCGGCGGCGGTCCTGTCTTTTGCGTTTATTATCTCCGGGACAGATCCCTGCGCGAGCTTTCCTTCGGAAATACCGAGCAGCGTTCCCGTCATTATCCTCACCATGTTGTACAGAAATCCGTCTGCGCAGACGGCGAATATAACGTCGTCGCCCTCCCTGCGCACGGACGCGGAAAACACCGTCCTTACGGTGCTGACGACGTCGGAGCCGGTCGCCATGAAAGAGGCGAAATCGTGCGTGCCGGTGAAATCCTGCGCCTCCCGGTCGAGCATACGCTCGTCGAGCGGGTATTTGTAAGGCAGTTTCAGCCGGTGCGAGAACGGATCCTTCTCCGGTCTGTTGTATATGACGTATTCGTATTCCTTGCAGACCGTCTCAAAGCGCGGGTTGTATCCGTCCGGCGCGACTGATGCGTCCTTAACCGCTATATCGTACGGCAGAAGGCAGTTCATCGCCGCGGGGATCCTGTCCGCGGGTACGGCGCTGCCGCCCTCGGGCACGTGTACGGACGCGTAAAACTGACGCGCGTGGACGCCGGCGTCGGTGCGGCTGCATCCCTGAACGCGGCACGGCACGCCGAACAGCAGCTTTGCGGCGCGCGTGAGCTCGCCGGCTACGGTCTTTGCGTTGTTCTGTATCTGAAATCCGCTGTACGCGGCGCCGGAATAAGAGAGCTGAAGCAGATACGTCATTTTATGAACGCTCCTTTTATCACGTCGAGCGTGAAGGGATTGCACAGTATCGTCCCGGCAAGCACGGCCGCCGCCGCGAACAGCCACAGGAAATCGGTGAATTTCAGCTTCATTACGTTGAGTTTCGTCCTGCCCGAGCCGCCCTTGTAGCCGCGGCAGATCATCGCGTCCGCTAGGTCTATCGCGTGGCGTATCGCCGAGGCGAGCAGCGGCACGAACACCGCGAGCAGCGCCCGCGCGCGTTTCATCAGACTTCCCGTTGAAAAATCGGTGCCGCGCGCCTTCTGCGCCGACATGATCTTCTCCGTTTCCTCAAGCAGCGTCGGGATGAAGCGGAGCGCGATCGACATGATAAGCGCGAAATCGTGCACCGGCACGCCGATCTTCGCAAGCGGCTTGAGCATCTGCTCGAGCCCGTCCGTCAGCGCTATAGGCGATGTGGTATACGACAGCAAGACCGACGTCGACGTGATAAGCACGATGACGCGGATGAACATCTTTATCGCAAATATGATGCCGTTCGTGTATATTTTTATGAAATGCCATTCAAAGAGCAGATCTCCGGTCCGCGTGAAGAATATCTGGAAAAACGTGGTGAATATCAGAATGAATACGATAGGCTTCATGCCCTTCATCAGCGTTTTGACCGATATGCGCGAAAGAAGGAACAGTATCAGCGTCGCGATGAAAAGCAAAGCGAACGACGTACCGCTCGACGCGACGAACGTTGCGACGATCATTATGATCGCCATAAGCAGCTTCATACGCGGATCGATGCGGTGGATCGGCGAGGTGCCCGGAAAATACTGGCCGAGGGTTATATCACGTATCATCGCGAGCCTCCCCGTCAAGCATCTTCAAAACGTCTTTGATCGCCGCAGCGACGGTATACAAAGGCCGCTCGAATTTGACGCCGAGCTGTTCCGCCTTGTACATGACTTTCGTTATCTGCGGGACGGACAGTCCGATCCCGCGCAGCGCGACCGGGTCGGCGAAGATCTCCGCCTTCGTTCCGTATTTGTAAACGCCGTCTTTGCTCAGAACGATTATCTTGTCGCAGTATTTCGCCATATCCTCCATACTGTGGCTGATTATGATCACGGCTATACCTTTTTCGCGCTGGTAATTTTTCAGTTTCGTCAGAATATCGTCCCTGCCCTGAGGATCGAGACCCGACGCGGGCTCGTCGAGGATCAGATATTTCGGCTCCATCGCGATGATCCCCGCGATCGCGGCGCGCCTTCTCTGACCGCCCGAGATATCGAAAGGCGATTTTGAAAGCGACTCCTCTTCGAGTCCGACGAACCGCGCCGCGTCGGCGACTCTGCGCGCGATCTCGGCGTCGTCAAGCCCCATGTTCTTCGGGCCGTAGGCGATATCGTGTTCGACCGTGTCCTCGAAAAGCTGATATTCCGGGTACTGGAACACAAGCCCGACGCGGAAGAAATTGTCTCTGCGCTTCTTCTTGTCGGCGTTTATGTCGACGCCGTCGACGGTCACGGTCCCGGAGGTCGGTTTGTAAAGCCCGTTGCACAGCTGCGCTATCGTCGATTTGCCGCTTCCGGTCTGACCTATAAGACCCGTTATTTCATTTTCACTGATCGTCAGATTAAGACCGTCAAGAGCCTTGTGCTCAAACGGCGTGTTTTCTCCGTATACGTACGATACGTTATCGAATATAATTGGCAACGTCTTACCTCTCGGCTTTAAGCAGCTTCGCTAATTCCTCCGCTCCCTCGTTAGTATGGAGCGGCAGTTTTCCGTTATATTTTCCGGCCTTCTGCAGACCGTAGAAAAGCTCGGTGACCTGCGGCACGTCAAGGCTCACGGAATGGAGCCTGTCGACCTGCGTGAATATCTCTTCCGGCGTACCGTCCATGAACACCTCGCCGCGGTTGAGCACGATAACTCTGTCGGCGTCGGTCGCCTCGTTCATGTAGTGGGTTATCGTTATTATCGTGACGTCGCCGCGGCTGTGCAGCTCGTCTATCGTCTTCATGACGGCGTCTCTGCCCTGCGGATCGAGCATTGCGGTCGATTCGTCGAAGATTATGCATTCCGGATCCATCGCGAGCACTCCCGCGATCGCGATCCTCTGCTTCTGACCGCCGGACAGCCGGTGCGGCGCCGATTTCTCATGCCCCTCCATACCGACCGCCGCAAGCGTTTCCGTGACTTTTTCGCGGATCAGCTTCGGGTCCATTCCGAGGTTTTCAGGGCCGAACGCAACGTCTTCCTCTACCGTCGTCGCGACGATCTGGTCGTCCGGATTCTGATGGACCATGCCGACGCGGCACTGTATCTCGTACGCGTCGTCGTCGGAAATCCCGGCGGTAACCTCCTTGCCGAGGACTTTTATAGATCCTTCGATCACTCCGTCGTCGGACGTGACGACCATATTGATCAGCTTGGCGAGCGTCGATTTGCCCGAGCCGTTGTGCCCGAGTATCGCCGTATACGTGCCGCGCTCGAAATCAAGATTTATATTGTGCAGAGCCGGATGAAGCTTTCCTTCCGGATCCTTGTATGAAAAACTGAGGTCTCTTATCTCGATTATATTATCCATTTTCTCATTTCGCGTACCATCTCGCGGCGGAACCGCAGGGCAGTACGATCTTTTTCTGTGTTACGGGCAGGCCGACTTCTCCGCACTCGAATCTGCCGCCGGACTTTATGTTGAGTCTCAGCAGACATTCCATGGCGGTGGCGGAAAGCCCCGTTGTATATGAATTGAGCAGGAAGAACAGCGCGTCGTCCGACAAAAGCTGCGCGGTGAGTCCCACAAGCTCGTCGATACATTCCTCGAGCTTCCACGTCTCGCCGCCGGGGCCGCGCCCGTACGACGGCGGATCCATGATTATGCCGTCGTATCTGTTGCCGCGGCGCAGCTCGCGCAGCACGAACTTCTTGCAGTCGTCGACTATATATCTGATATGAGCGTCGGAAAGCCCGGACAGCGCGGTGTTCTGCTTCGCCTGAGCGACGATGCCTTTCGCGGCGTCAACGTGCACGACCTCCGCTCCAGCCGCCGCCGCGGCGACCGTTGCGCCGCCGGTGTAGGCGAAGAGATTGAGGACCGAAACGGGATGTCCGGCGTTCTTTATCAGCTGCGAGAACCAGTCCCAGTTGACCGCCTGCTCCGGGAAAAGCCCGGTGTGCTTGAACGACATCGGATGGATGTTGAACCGCAGTTTGCCGTACGATACGGTCCACTTTTCCGGCATATCGTTCTTGACCCAGCTTCCGCCGCCGGACGACGAGCGCTTATATACGCCGCGCGCCTTTCCCCAGTACGGGCTGTCGGCTCTGTTCTGCCAGATGACCTGCGGGTCCGGGCGGATCATTATGACGTCGCCCCACCGCTCGAGCCTCTGACCGTCCGAACAGTCGATCAGCTCGTAGTCTTTCCATTTATCAGCTGTGAAAATCATTGATCTTCCCCGTCGAACGCGGTCACCTGACCGCTTTTCTTCTCTTCCTTTGCCATCGGGATACCCAGGTGATCGTACGCGAGATACGTGCAGCAGCGTCCGCGCGGTGTGCGCGAGATGAAGCCGATCTGCAACAGATACGGTTCGTACACGTCCTCGAGCGTGATCGCCTCCTCGCCTATCGTCGCCGCGAGCGTCTCCATGCCGACCGGACCGCCGCCGTAGAATTTGATTATCGTAGTGAGCATCCGTCTGTCTATGCTGTCAAGTCCGAGCCTGTCGATATCGAGCTTCTCGAGCGCGTAGCGCGTGATGCCGAGATCGATCTTTCCGTCGCCTTCGATCTGCGCGTAGTCGCGCACGCGTTTGAGCAGTCTGTTCGCTATTCTCGGCGTGCCGCGCGAGCGCGACGCGAGCTCGTACGCGCCTTCCTCGTCTATCTCTATGCCGAGTATGTCGGCGCTGCGCTTGATTATAAGCGAAAGCTCGTCGGGCGTGTAAAGCTCGAGTCGCATGATATGACCGAAGCGCGCGCGCAGCGGCTGTGTGAGCTGACCGGCGCGCGTCGTCGCGCCTACGAGCGTGAAGCTTTTAAGCGGCATGCGGATACTGCGCGCGGACGGGCCTTTGCCGATGAAAATATCGATCACCTTGTCCTCCATCGCGGAGTAAAGCATCTCGACGACGGTCTTCGGCAGTCTGTGTATCTCGTCGATGAAAAGCACGTCGCCCTGACCGAGATTCGTCAAAAGCGCGAGAAGGTCGCCTTGCTTTTCTATCGCGGGACCGCTCGTGATCTGGATGTTCGTACCCATCTCGTTTGCGATTATCTGCGACAGCGTCGTTTTGCCGAGCCCGGGCGGGCCGAAAAGCAGGACGTGTTCGAGCGCCTCGCCCCTCATTTTCGCCGCGTCTATCGCGACTCTGAGCTGTTCCTTGACGGTCTGCTGGCCCGTGAATTCTTCAAGCCTCTCCGGGCGCAGCGAAATCTCCGCCGCCGCTTCCTCTTCGTTCTGCTCGGCAGACGTCAGCCTGTCGGCTACGAATTCTTCTCCGAAATCCTCGTAAATCGCCATAATGACCTCAACTCATGCGTCTGAGCGCTTCACGTATCACGTCTTCCACGCTCATATCCGCTATCTTCATCGATCCTATTATCTTCGTTACGTCGTTTTTGAGATACCCGAGCGAGACGAGCGCGTCGATCGCGTCCGCGGCAACGGCGCCGTTCGCGTTCACGTTCACCGCCGCCTCCGAGGCGCGGTACGCGTCGAGTTTGTCTTTCAGCTTCAGGATTATGAGCTGCGCGGTCTTGCCGCCTATGCCCTGCGCCTTCGCTATGGCGCGGCTGTCGTCAGAGGCTACTGCGCGCTGAAGCTGTGCCGGAGTCATGATCGACAGCACGGACAGCGCCGCCTTCGGGCCGACGCCCGAGATGCCGGTCAGCAGACGGTACACTTCGAGTTCGTCCGTGTCGCGGAAGCCGTAAAGCTCGACGCCGTTCTCACTGACGGACAGATGCGTGTAAAGCCTCGCTCTGTCCGCGCCCGCGAGCGACGCGAACGTGTTATAAGACACGGTCATTTTGTACGCCACGCCGCCGACGTCAATAACGGCGGCCGACGGTTCGGCAAAAACCACATTACCTTCGATATAATAAAACATGATCCACCTTATAAAAGTTTTTTCTTTTTCTGGTTGTAGAAATCCTTCAGCACCGAGCCCGTGGAATGGCCGTGACAGATCGCTATCGCGAGAGCGTCCGACGTATCGTCGAGTTTCGGTGATTTTTTCAGTCCGAGCAGCATGTTCGTCATAGTTATGACCTGCTTTTTGTCGGCGCGGCCGTAGCCGACGACAGCCTGCTTTACCTGCAGCGGGGTGTACTCGTACAGCGGTATCTTGTTCTGAATCCCGCAGAGCATTATTACGCCGCGCGCTTCCGCGACCGCGATCGCTGTCTTCTGGTTCGTATTGAAGAACAGTTCCTCGATCGCTATATCATCCGGCTTATACTTCTTTATTATCCCGTCGAGCCCGTCGTAGATCTGCAGAAGCCGCTGTTCTATGTCGATGCCGGCGGGCGTCGTGATCGCGCCGTAGCTTATCGGAGTGAACTTCTCGTTTACGTATTCGACGACTCCCCAGCCCACGATGGCGAGCCCGGGATCGATGCCGAGTATATACATACTATTACTCCATTTTAGTTATTATGGTATTATACCATATATACCGGCACATATCAAACGGTATTTGTAAATTTACATGAAAAAATCGTCGTTTAAGCAAAGAAAACCACACGCGGCAAAGCGGGACCGCGTGCGGAGATCTTTCAGCGTATTTCGTTGTTATCGGACGCGTACTCGAGTATATCGCCGGGTTGGCACTGCAGCGCTTCGCATATCGCTATCAGCGTCGAAAAGCGTATCGCGCTTATATGCCCGTTTTTCAGCTTTGAGAGGTTGACGTTCGCCACACCGACGAGCTCCGAGAGTTCGTTCAGGCTCATTTTCCGGTCCGCCATGACGCGGTCGAGCCGCAGTATTATCCTTCCCATGATATCACCGCTCAGAGCGTCTCGTCGGCGTCTTTTTGCAGAGCCGCGCCGTAGTTGAATATGAATACGAGCATGACGATTATAAGAGCGGCAAAATACAGCGTCGTATCGGCTTCGAAATTAAACGAGAACGATCCGGTCGTCAGAAGCTTGTTCGCGAACGACGTCGCCGTCGATCTTATCACCGCGTAGGGGATCAGCGAGATCGCGAACTGCTTCAGCGATTTCACGACGCCCTCGCTGAAAGGAGAATCGCAGACGCGGATCTCGTTCATGAGCCGCCCGCACATGATGAAAACGTAGATCAGACAGCCGGTCGTGAGGGAATATGCGATCAGCGCTATGCCTACTCTGCGCAGATCGAAGCTCGCCGATTTGCCGCTGCCGTTCAGGATCAGCGAACCGCCGCTCACCTGCGCGCCTTGTATCGCTTCGCCGTTTATGTTGACGGAAAGCGATCCGTCCTCGATCTGCTCTGAAATGCTGTCGAGCACGTCGTCAGGTATCATGTCGATGATCCTGCCGCTGATCTGTGCCTCGACGCTGCCGGATAAACTGATCTGTGCGGTATCCTTCGGCATGACGATCAGAGCGACGCCCGCCGTCACGAGTCCGGCGGTCGAGATGATCATCAACACGAGCATGACAATCGACAGAACACGGCAGATCGTGCCTAAAACGTGTATTCTTTTCTTTGCTTTATTCATTGTTGCATCCTCCGTGTTGTTTTGTCTGTATTATACACCGTGTTTTTACGTTTGTCAAGAGGTTTTTAATATTATTCGTTAATTTTTGATGTATTCAGTATGTGAAGTCCCTGCAGGACGCTCCGTGCGTCTCGTACCGCGGCGCGTCAGGGGGTTCCCCGCCCCCCCTCTCCGTGAACCCCCACCGCTGCTCGCGGCGGGGAACCCCGGTCCCACCCCCTTACCCCCGCCTCCCCCCAATGTTG
>JAGDCE010000155.1 GCA_017958705.1 Clostridia bacterium | reverse complement strand
GTGAAAAAACTACGAACAAAATGCGGGCTTTCGCAGCAGGCTCTGGCGGAAAAGATGTATGTAACCAAGGCTACGGTATCCCGTTGGGAGTCAGGCGTCCGCCTGCCGGACGCCATAAGGATCACACGGCTATCCGAGATTCTGGGTGTTGACGTCAACATATTGCTCTCCGCAGCGGCTGAAAGCGACGAATGTCCAAACGTCATTTTAGTAGACGACAGAAAACTGATCCTGACCGGCGGACTGTCGGTGTTGGAAAAAGTTATGCCGAACGCGACGGTCACGGGCTTTGTCGACGCGAACGAAGCGGTTTCATATGCAAAAGAGAACCGCGTCTCGCTCGCATTTCTTGACATCGAGCTGAGAGAAATGACGGGACTTGAACTGTGCCGCGCGCTGCTTGATATAAATCCACGCACAAACATTGTCTATCTTACGGCGTACAGCAGCTATGCCCTTGACGCGTGGACTACGGGAGCAAGCGGCTTTATGCTCAAGCCGATAACGCCCGAAGGCGTACGGAAGCAGCTTGAAAACCTGAGATATCCGTTCCGTTTCGGAGGTGACGACTTATGATCGGTCTGCTCGATCTTATCGGTTTTGCGCTCGGCGGCGCGATCATGATAACCATGGCGATCGGGATAGTGCTGTCCGCTTTTATACCCGCGCTCGACAGGTGGAGCAAGCGGTATTTCATCGCTTTGTTCTCGCTTATGTTTATTTGCGTCGTCAGCTGCTTTTTGGCTCTGGTCTTCTGGTACGATCCCTCTATGGCGCAAGTGTCAAGGATCGTCTATTTCACGCAAGGCATGTTCCTTGCGACGCCGATATTCATGCCGATGCTCTTCATCCTGCATTACAGCGGCGAGAAAATAAAAAACAGCCCGCTGTTCTGGCTTGTGACGTCGATCCTCGGCGTGTATTTCGTCGTCCATATCGTCACTCAGTTTACGGACGTTTTCTACTACGTCACGCCCGACAATCAATTTATCCGCGGTCCGCTGTGGGCTTTTTGGGTATTCCCGCTTGCCGTATGTATGGTTCTCAACACAACAGGCTTGTTCTACAGGGTAAAAAAGATCCCGAAAAAGTATTTTGCCGCTCTTCTTATCTATTTGTTTTATATGACCACGGTCATACTCTTCCATATGTTCTACTCGGTCGAGATACCCGTCGTACTCGGTATGTCGCTGTTTGCGATAGTTTCATTTGCTCTGATCCTTGCCGATAATATGGATAACCATTTAAAAAATGAGCATCAGATCGCTCACCAGCGTGCCGAGATAATGGTTTTGCAGATGCGCCCCCACTTCATTTTCAATACGATGATGGGAATATACTACCTCTGCGATCAGGACGCAAAAAAAGCAAAGCAGGTCACGCTTGACTTCACCTCCTACCTGCGGAAGAACTTCACCGCCATCGCAAGCGAGGAGCCCGTACCGTTCAGTGACGAACTCGAGCATACCCGCGCCTACCTCGCGGTCGAGCAGGCGCAGTTTGAGGATACGCTGTTTATCGACTTCGATACGCCGTACTGTGCGTTCCGTATCCCGCCGCTGACGCTGCAGCCCATCGTGGAGAACGCCGTAAAACACGGTATGAAATCAAGCAATGACCCGATCCACATTACTATCGTTACAAGACACACGAATAATGCCGTCGAGATCATTGTTGAAGATGACGGCGTCGGCTTCGATCCCGCACGCAATTCCGACGATAACGACCCGCATATCGCTTTGAACAATATCAAAGAGCGGCTTGAAATGATGTGCAAAGGCAAGTTGACGATCTCGCCGCGCGAAGGCGGCGGTACGTCGATGAGAATAACGCTGCCGAACGAGAACTGAAAACCTCCACCCGAAAGATACGCCGGTCTGGCCGTATATGTTCATCACGGTCGCGTGCGGCGCCGCTTCGGGCTTCCACGCGACGCAGTCCCCGATGATCGCAAAGTGCATCAAGAGTGAAAAAGAAGGCAGAAGCGTTTTCTACGGCGCAATGATTTCTGAATCGGTGATCGCTCTCGTGTGGGCGGCAACCGGCGTCGCTTTCTACGGAACGACAGAGCTTCTGAATAACGCGCTTGCAAACGGCGCTTGCAACGTCGTATATGAAATATCAACTGGCGTGCTCGGCACGTTCGGCGGCATCCTTGCGATCGTGGGCGTTATCGTCTGCCCGATCACTTCGGGCGACACCGCATTTCGAAGCGCGCGTCTGATCCTTGCGGAGACCTTCAAGCTGAATCAGAAAAAGATCAAGAACCGCCTTGTGATCACGATCCCGCTGCTTGTCGTCGGCGGACTGCTCACGTGGTTCGCTATCGCAAACGACAGCGGATTTCAGACTGTCTGGCGCTACTTCTCGTGGAGCAATCAGACGCTCGCCATGGTCGCGCTCTGGGTGGCTACGGCGTATTTACTCAAAAAAGGAAAATACCGCTTCGGTTCTCTTCTCACCGCGCTGCCCGCGACCTTTATGACGGCGGTCAGCACGACGTATATCCTTATGGCAAAAGAGGGCTTCAAACTCGATCAGACGGTCTCCTATATCATCGGAGCCGTCGCGGCGGCGGCGTTGATCAT
>JAGDCE010000014.1 GCA_017958705.1 Clostridia bacterium | reverse complement strand
TTTAGATATCCGTCAAAACCGAGACCTTTGACCGTCGCTTCCGCGTACAGTCCGACGTAGCTGACCTGACGGAACGGCTCGCGCTCCGAGACGTCGGAGATATGCACCTCGACGGTGCGTATGCCGACGGCTTTCAGCGCGTCGAGTATCGCAACGCTCGTATGAGTATACGCCGCCGGATTGATTATTATCCCGTCGTAGACCTGATACGCTTTTTGTATCGCCTCTACGATCTCGCCCTCGTGGTTGGACTGGAAAAACGACACGTCGACGCCCCGTCCGGCGCAGTAGTCGCTTATCATGGCGGTTAGGTCCGACAGCGTTTTTCTGCCGTATATCTGTGGCTCTCTTATGCCGAGCATATTGAGATTCGGCCCGTTTATAACAAGTATTTTCATATTCTCACCGTTTATGAGCCGGCAGCCGCGGCGATCGCGTCCGCCGCCTCAGCCACCGTGCCGTTGCAGTCGATCGCGGTATCGGCGGTGCTTTCGTAAATTTCTTTTCTTTCCTCAAATCTGCGCCGCAGCGCCTCCCTGTCGGATGACAGCGGTCTTGTCTCGTCCGGGACGATCTTTTCTATATCCCTCAACAGATAAAAGATCCTGCCGTTCTCTTTCAGGCGCCGCACGTTTTCAGCCCGGAGCACCGCGCCGCCGCCCGTGGCGATGACCGCTCCGCGCGTGTCAAAAACGAGTTCCGCTATGACCGCGGATTCCAGATCGCGGAAAGCGGCTTCACCGTGCGCTCTGATATAATCGGGTACAGGTCCGGCTTTTTCGGCGATCAGCGCGTCCGTATCGTAAAACGCTCTGCCCGTCTTTTCGGCAAGGGCTTTTCCAACCGATGTTTTCCCGCTGCCGGGCATCCCCGTCAGTACGATGTTTTCCGTCCGCGACAGAAGGGTTTTGTAAACGGCTTCGGTCTCCTTGTCTGATACCGGCTCGCCGGTGAACAGCTCCGCCGCTCTCATCGCCTGGCTGACGAGCATATACAGCCCGCCTGCCGCCGGTATTCCCCTCTCCTGTGCGTCAAGCATCAGCGAGGTGCGAAGGGGGTTATATATCACGTCGAACACCCCCGACACGCCGTACAGCGCCTCGGGCGGAACGGGCGATCTGCCCGTTTTCGGGTACATCCCGACAGGCGTCGCGTTTACGATAAAGTCGGGTCCGTACGCTTCAAGCTCGCCGTAACCGATACTGCCCGCGTCCGGCGTCCGGCTGACGCATACGACGCCGGCGCCGAGCTTACGGCAGACGTATGCGGCCGTCTTCGACGTGCCGCCGGTGCCGAGCACGGCGACTTTTTTTCCGTCGGGATCAAATCCCGCGCGGCGCAGCGTGTCTTCCGCGCCGAAGCAGTCCGTGTTGTATCCGTACAGCTTCCCGCCGCGGTTTACGACCGTGTTCACCGCCCCGATCCGTCTCGCTCCCTTGTCGATATGATACAGATACGGGATGACTTTTTCCTTATACGGGATCGTCACGTTTATGCCGTCGAAATCAGCCGCCGTCATAAAAGCGCGCATCTCTTCTTCGCTCATCGGGCAGAGCTCGTATTCATATCTGCCGAGCAGCGTGTGTATCGTTTTCGAGTAGCTGTGGGGAAGCTTTTCCCCTATCAGACCGTATCTCATTTTCCCTCCGGGCAGAGATAATCGTCGCCGTAGCGGACCGTGAGCAGGTCGGCGAGCGTTATGACCGTCAGCGCGTCGACGACGGCGCGCGCACGGTGGATTATCATCGGATCGTGTCTGCCGCGCACCGTGTGGACTATGTTTTCTTTCTTTATGAAATCTACGGTGTTCTGCGGCTTGTATATCGACGGCGTCGGTTTTACCACCGTATTGAATATGACCGGCGCTCCGTTTGTGATGCCGCCGTTCACTCCGCCGTTGTTGTTCTTTGTGAATTCGACTTTGCCGTCCTCGTACCGGAGCTCGTCGTTGCCCTCGGAGCCGAATACGCCGGCAAAACCGGTGCCGAGTCCGAACGTGACGCCTTTGACGCCGGGGACTGCGAAGATCGCGCGCGAAAGCTCGCCTTCGACGGTGCCGAAAAACGGTTCTCCGACGCCCGCAGGCATTCCTATCGCCGCCGTCTGCAGTACGCCGCCGACACTGTCGCCGAGCTCGGCGCAGCGCTCAGCCGCCGATCTCATCTGCGCCTCCGCCTCGTCCATCAGCGTGGGGAACGGCTTGTTGTAAAGCAGTTCTATATCCTCTTTATAATCTATGAAGCCTCTGTCACGCACGCTGCAGAGCTGGCTTATATGCGTGCCGACGAGTATGCCGCGGGCTTTTAGCGCGGTCCGCACTATCGCGGACGCCGCGACGATGCCGGCGGTGACTCTTCCGGAGAAATGACCGCCTCCGCGGTAGTCCTCGTATCCGTGATACTTCATATACGCGGCGTAATCGGCGTGGCCGGGGCGCGCGGGGCCGTAATCGTAATCGCGGCTCTGCGCGTTCTCGTTCTTTATGACTATGCACAGCGGCGTTCCGGTCGTCCTGCCGTTGAAGACTCCGGACAGGATGCTGAATTCGTCGGGCTCGCGGCGTTTCGTCGAGATCTTTCCCGACGGGCGGCGCATATCGAGCGCGTGAGCTATATCGTCTTCGTTCACCGGGATGCCGGGGGCGAGCCCGTCGAGCACCGCGCCGATCGCGGGGCCGTGGCTTTCGCCGAACAGTGTGAGCGTTAGCGCGGTACCGATCGTATTTTTCATAATACGTCCTCCATTCTCCGTATCAGCTCCGTTATTTCCGTTTTTCTTATCTCATATTTTCCGGGCTCCTCGACGAACACGGCGTAAATGCCGCCGTCGCCGCCTTTTTTGTCGTGCGTCATCGCGTCTGCCGCCGCCGTTTTGTCAAAGCAAAACGACGCCGGAAGACCGAGTCTGCCGGAGATCGCGGCTAGCCTTCGCCTCATTTCGGGCGAACACATCGGCAGCATCCCGAGCGCGACGCATTCGCCGTGAAGCAGCGCGGGCGAAGTCGCCGACTCTATGCCGTGGCCGATCGTGTGTCCGAAATTGAGCACGCGGCGCGGGCCGGCTTCGCGCTCGTCCGCCTCGACGACGGCGATCTTTACGTCAAGGCTCCGCTCCGTTATCAGCTCGAGATCGCCGAAGACGTCGCCGTGCTCGAACAACCCGAAAAGCTCCGGATCGGAAGTGGCCGCCATTTTAAGCGCCTCGCACAGGCCGTTGTTAACGTGCCGCATCGGCAGGGTCGATAAAGTATCCGGGTCGATCAGCACCTTCGCCGGCTGTTTGAACGCGCCGACGACGTTCTTCACGCCGAGCAGATCTATCGCGGTCTTGCCGCCGACAGAGGAGTCGACCTGCGACAGAACGGTCGTCGGAACGTTGTAGAAATCTATCCCCCTCATGTATACCGCGGCGGCAAATCCGGCGATATCGCCGCACACCCCGCCGCCGACGGCGACGACGCAGTCGCCGCGGCCGAAGCCGTTCTTTGTCATCATGCAGAGCATCCCGGTCAGGTTGTCGATATTCTTCGACGCCTCTCCCTGCTCCAGCACGAACCGGTACGGGGCCCGGCAGGCTTCTTCGATCGCGTCCGAATACTGTGACGGCACGCCGTCGTCGGTGACGATCAGCACGCGGCGCCGCAGATCGAACAGCTCGCCCGCGCGGCAGAGCGCGCCGTGCTCTATGACGATATCGTAACCGTGATCGCCGAGCTTGACTCTTTTAATCATACGAGATCCGCTCCTCCTCTGTACGAGCCGACGAGGCGCAGTCTGCTGCAGACCGCGGACAGCTCGTCCATCATCGCTCTGCCCTCGTCGCTGTTGACGTCGCCTTCGCCCTCGATGTAGAAGTAATACTTCCACGGCAGGTCCTTTCTCGGGCGGCTGTGCAGCGCGCTCATGTTGTATCCGTGTTTGCCTATAATATTTATCGCTTCGGCGAGCGCGCCCGCCTGGTTTTTGACGGAGAAGACGAGGAAGAATTTGTTCCCCGTGTGCTCGCCGTCGTTTTCACGGCGCGAGAGCACCGCGAAGCGCGTGGTGTTGTCGCGCCCGGTGTTTATGCTGCGGCTGATTACGGAAAGACCGTAGATCCCGGCCGCCTCGACCGTTCCGATCGCGGCAACGGCGGGATCGGCGAGCGCCGCGACGTGTTTCGCCGCAAGCGCGGTGTTCGAGAACTCCTCCGTTTCGTATCCGCGCGAGCGGATATATTCGGCGCACTGTGACAGTGCCTGCGGATGCGATATGACTTTTCTGACGGTCGCTTCGGTCGCGCCGGGCACGCCGATCAGATTCTGACGCACGGTCAGCTCGTAAGTGTCGTTCATATAGAGCGGGCCGCTGAATATCAGGTCGATGACGGTGCCGACCTCGCCGGCGAAGCTGTTTTCCACCGGGAGAACGGCGATCTCGCAGTCGCCGTCGACGACGGCTTTATACGCCGCCTCGAAATCGCGCTGCGGGAAAAACCTGCCTTGCGGGAAAAGCGCTTTGGCGGCGATCGACGCGAACGCCCCTTCTACGCCGCTGTACGCGACGGAGACGCCCGATATCAGCGCCGTCTGATAATCGCGGCTGACCTTCATCGTATGCGTTATGAAATCGGCGTAATAGCCGCGCAGCGCGGGATCCGAGACGTTTTCGGTGTTCTTTGCGACGACCGCCGCCTCGCGCTCCGCGTCGTATACCGGCAGACCGCGCTCTTTTTTATACCCGGCTATCTTCGCCGCGGCGTTCATCCTGATCTCGAACAGCCGCGCCATCTCCTTGTCCGTTTCGTTTATAACGGCTCTCTGCCTGTCAAGCTCGTTCATATCTCCTCCGAATAATCAAAAACAGAAAACAGACCGGGATCCGTTTTCTGCGTCAAGTTATAAAAATATAAGCACCGCAGAAAACGCCGGGGCATCCTGCGGTGCACGGTTTACTTCACGCGCGGGCAGAGTGCCTGACGGCCCGGTAATAATAATAAAATCGTACGTATCCGATCATTGAGCCGTCCTCCCATTCTCCCGTTTTTCTACAGTATAATATAATAAATGCAAAATGTCAAGTAAAATATTGCAAAAAGTGGACTTTTTCAGGATAAAAGCATCCTGTCGTTGTCGAGCGTCTCGCCCGACGCCTCGCGGAAACGTCTGAGCAGATCGTCGACCGTCAGCCCGTCGCGCTCGGCGCCCTGCGCGTCGAATATGATCCTGCCGTCGCGCATCATGACCGTGCGGCTGCCGACCGACAGCGCCGATCTCATATTATGCGTTATCATCAGACAGGTCAGGCTCTGCTCGCGGACGGTCTTTTCCGTCACCTCGAGTATCTTTTCAGCCGCCGACGGGTCGAGCGCCGCCGTATGCTCGTCGAGCAGAAGGACCTTCGGCGGGTTTATCGTCGCCATAAGGAGCGTCACCGCCTGGCGCTGACCGCCCGAGAGCAGTCCGACCGGCGTGTTCATCCGGTCCTCGAGTCCGAGACCGAGCGACGCGACGCGTTCGCGCAGCGCTTCTTTATCGGCGCGGCGCGGCAGAGACAGCCATCTTCCGCCTCCGGCGGCGAGCGTAAGGTTTTCCTCCACCGTCATCGACGGCGCGGTGCCGGTCTTCGGGTCCTGGAAAAGCCTTCCGATGTATTTTGCCCGTTTATAATCCGGCTCGTACGTTATATCCTTGCCGTCGAGATATATCCTGCCCGAATCGGGAAGAAACGCGCCGGATATCGCGTTGAATAACGTGGATTTACCGGCTCCGTTCGAGCCGATAATGGTTATGAAATCGCCCTCGGCGACCGACAGGTCTATATCCGTCAGCGCCTTTTTCTCGTTCACCGTACCGGGATTGAACGTCTTGTTGACTTTCCTAAGCTCTAACATCGCCGTTCTCCTTCCCGGGGAAATATTTTTTCATCGTCTGCGGTATGTGCTTGCGCAGATACGGCACGGATATCGCCGCCGCCACTATGACAGCGGAGACGAGCTTGAGCATATACGCCGGCATTTGCAGATTAAGCGCGAGCGCGTACACCGCGCGGAAAATGATCGCGCCGATCACGGCGCCTATCGCGCGGACCTTTACCGAGCAGCGGCGGAACAGCGTGCCGCCTATCAGAAGCGACGCGAGCGCCACGGTGACCATGCCCTGCCCCATGTTTATATCAGACAGCTTCTGATACTGCGCGAGCAGACATCCGGACAGCGCCGTGAAAGCGTTTGCGACGCAAAGCCCGACCGTCGTCGTAAAGACCGGGTTGATCGACGAATAGCGCACCATATCGGAGTTGTCGCCGGTCGCCCGTATCGCGAGACCGAGTCTCGTTTTAAGGAATATCGACAAAAACACGATAACGGCGGCGACGGCGATCAGCGCGACGGCGACCTTGTGCCAGCCTTCGAGAAAAGTATGATCGAAAAGCGCCTTGACTTTGGTGAACACCGTCACCGTCTTGTTCATATTGAGCAGCGACGCGCCGCCCATCACGGCGATATTGACCGAATAAAGCCCGGTGTTTACGATAATGCCGGCGAGCAGGCTGTTTATGCCCATGCGCGTCTGCAGAAACGCCGTTATAAATCCGGACGCGACGCCCGCCGCCATCGCGGCTGCGATCGACAGATACGGATGTCCGGACAGCGCGACGATCGCGCCGACCGCGGCTCCGAGCGTGAAGCACCCGTCCGTCGACAGGTCGCAGACGTTTAACATCGAGTACGACAGATACAGAGCGAGGACGGTGAGCGAGCTGATGAGTCCGAGCTCGGTCACCGACCTTATTACGTTGATTACATCGGAAAAAGTCATAAACACCTCTGACAGCGTGTCCGTATTGTACCGTCGGGGCGGCGGGTTGCGCGCTCCCTCAGGCGGTGAAGCCGCCTTATCCTTCGGGGCGGAGCCGGGGCAGCGTTACGTCCGCGGCGCGCCGTCCCCGAAGGATCAGGTCGGCCGTGCTGACCGAGGGAGCGCGAGGCTCCCCCGGAACATATCATTCGAAGCTTTCCGCCGTCTTTATCGGCTGGACCTTAGTGCAGAACGGTGCGAAAGTCGCCGCGACCGTGTCATAGCTGAGGCCGAGCTTTTCGCAGATATCGGTATTTACCGTCGCGGTGCCGTTGTCGAACGTCATGACGGGCAGAGTTGCGGTATCCTTGCCGTCTATCAGTATCTGGCCGATCATATCGGCGGTCTTGACGCCGAGGTTGGCGTAGTCGACGCCGTATCCGAGGAACGCGCCGTTGAGCGCGAAACTGTCGGCACCGGCGTAATGGAGTATGCCGTTGTCAGCGAGCTTTTCATATATCGACAGCTCCGCGGTCATGACGGTGTTGTCGGACGGAGTGAACACGGCTTTTACGCCGTCGGAGACGATCTTGTCTATCTGCAGACCGATCTCGGACGTGTTCGTGCCGGTGTATTCCTTGATCTCGACGCCCTTGTTCTGCAGGTACTCCTTGGCTTCCTTTATCGCCGTGGTGGACGAATCCTGGCCGAGGTCATACAGAAGACCGACTTTCGTCGTTTCGGGCGCCTGCGCGAATATCAGATCCATGACCGCTTTAGTGTTGAGGAAATCCGACGTTCCGGTGATGTTGGCGCCGGGTTTGTCAAGTGAATCGACGAGACCGGCGGCAAGCGGATCGGAGACCGCCGCGAACACGACCGGGATCTTTGTGTCTTCGGTCGCCGCCTGCATCGCTATGGCGACCGGAGTCGCCACGCCGACCATGAGGTCGACTTTCTTCGACTGGAAATCGGCGATTATCTGCGACATGACGTTGGCGTCGGCGTTGCAGTTCTGTTCGAGCACCTTGATCGTCACGTTGTTCTGCTTGCCGATCTCGGCGAGTCTGTTTTTGATGTTGGATACGATCTGGTTAAGGGAAGCGTCGTCTACGTAGTTGCAGATACCCACGGTGTAATCGGCTTTGCTGCCGGAGCAGGCGCAAAGCGCCGTCGCCGCGATGACGAGGATGAGGATGATGGAGATAAGTTTTTTCATTTTGTTTTCTTCCTTTCTTGTTTTTTACATCCCCGGTAAAAACAAAAAATCCCGGGCATGTTTGTCATGCTTGGGACGAATAGAATATCCGCGGTACCACCCAAATTGAGGCTATGCCTCCGCTCTTTTTACGTACAGACATACGCAGCGCCGCAGGTAACGGGAGCGCACCCCGTCGGAACATACTCGCAAAAGCTTTCAGCCCCGCCCTCGGAAGACCATTCGCCGTGCCCGCCGCTCCGCACTCACACCGTCTGCGGATCGCTGTGCCGGTTGAGACCCGGTTACTTTTCTTCTTCATCGGTGTGGGGCGATTATATCACGCCTTTGACGGTTTGTCAAGTGTTTTTTTGCAAAAAAATCCGCAGATTCAGGAAATTTCTTGCATTTTTGCAACTTTTTTGCCACCGCAATGCGCGATTTTGCAGTTTTGAGGCAAAAAACAGAGCCGGGATCTTCGGCGCGGTTTGATAAGGAAGTATTATGATATTTCTTTACCGCGCCGAAAATGAAGACGCCCGTGAAACGGGCTAATGAAAAATGAAGACGCTTACGCTAATGAAGACGCTCCTTCGGAGCTGATTAAGGAACGCGGGCGTCTTCGCTTCATCAGTGAGCGCCGGGGTGCGAACGTCTTCATTAGGGCGTTAGCCCGTCTTCATCAGTGAGCGAAGCGAACGTCTTCGTTAAACCGACTGAATATGAAAAGCAGACTGATTTTAATTTCAGCCTGCTTTTATTAAGTGCGCACTTACTCACCACGTTTACGCGCAGTGAAAAACTTCCTTATCGGGCTTGCCCGTTGCCCGGCTCCGTTGTTTTTTTATTTTGCGACGTCAACGTATCTGCTCTCGCGGATGAGGTTGACCTTGATCTGTCCGGGATATTCGAGCTCGGACTCGATCTTCTTGACTATGTCACGCGCAACGAGGACCATCTTCTCGTCGTCGATCTCCTCGGGCTTGACCATTATGCGCAGTTCTCTGCCCGCCTGGATGGCGTAGGACTTCTCCACGCCGGGGAAGCTCTTCGCGATCTCCTCGAGTTTCTGGAGACGCTTGATGTAGTTCTCCAGATCCTCGCGCCTTGCGCCGGGTCTCGCCGCGGATATCGCGTCCGCCGCCTGCACGATGACCGCCACGAGCGTCTTCGGCTCCACGTCGCCGTGGTGAGCCTCTATCGCGTGGACTACGTCTCTGTTTTCTTTGTACTTCTTGGCTATATCCACGCCGATCTGGACGTGGCTGCCCTCGATCTCCTGCGTGAGCGCCTTGCCTATGTCGTGAAGCAGGCCCGCGCGTTTCGCGAGCGCTACGTCCGCGCCGAGCTCGGACGCGATTATGCCGGAGATATATGCGACCTCAACGGAATGGTTGAGAACGTTCTGACCGTAGCTCGTACGGTATTTGAGACGGCCGAGCAGCTTGACGATCTCGCTGTTAAGACCGTGCACGCCGACCTCGAACGTGGCGCGCTCACCGGCGGCTTTGATCGCCGCGTCGACTTCGCGTCTGCATTTTTCTACGGTCTCCTCTATCCTCGTCGGATGGATGCGTCCGTCGGAGATCAGTTTTTCAAGCGTCTGGCGCGCTATTTCGCGGCGCACCGGATCGAAGCTCGATATCGTTATCGCCTCGGGCGTGTCGTCGATTATAAGGTCGACGCCGGTCAGCGTTTCTATCGTTCTTATGTTGCGTCCCTCGCGGCCTATGATCCTTCCTTTCATCTCGTCGTTCGGCAGGTTGACGACGGAAACGGTCGTTTCCGCGACGTGGTCCGCCGCTATGCGCTGGATGGCGAGCGTGATTATGCTCTTAGCCTTTTCGTCGGCTTCTTCTCTGAACTGCTGTTCGAGTTCGCGGAGCTTATGCGCCTTTTCGATCTTGACCTCATCCTCGAGGTCGCGGAGCATTTCCGCCTTTGCTTCCTCCGCCGTGAGCCCGGATATGCGTTCGAGCATCTGCAGCTCGCTTTCGCGTATCTTCTCTATCTCAGCGGTGAGTTCGCTGTTTTCCTTGATCTTTTTGTTCAGTACCTCTTCTTTTTTATCGAGGCTTTCGTGCTTTTTGTCAAGAGCCTCTTCCTTGGCGACCGCGCGTGACTCGAGTCTTGAGACCTCCTTGCGGCGCTCTTTCAGCTCTCTTTCAGCTTCATTCCTGTTGCGCAGTATTTCTTCTTTTGCTTCAAGCAAGGCTTCTTTCTTCTTCGTCTCGGCGTCTTTTTCCGCTTCTTCAACGATCTCTTTAGCCTTTCTCTCAGCCGTGCCGATCGCCTTTTCGGCTACTTTTTTACGGTATATGATACCGAAAACGACGCCTAAGATGATACCGGCGACGCCGGCTCCCACGCAAACCAAGATCTGCCAGAGTTCCATAAAGCACCTCCTTTTCTCTTCAAATTATTATTTATGCAACAATAAACAAAACACTCTCTGTTATGTTAAATCATAAGCATTTAATATATTATATAAAATAAGGCGGATTTATTCAAGTCACATTTTTCTTGATTTTGGGTTTATTGTGTTAATTTTTTAAGTTTATTCGTTAAGAAAAGCGAAATTCCGGTGAATTCAATGTGTCCCTGCGGGACGAATCGTGCGCCTATGGCGCGTCAGGGGGTTCCCCCGCCCCCCCTATCCGGGAACCCCCACCGCTCTCCAGTTCGCGGCGGGGAACCCCGGCACCACCCCCTGACCCCCGCCATCCCCCCAATGTGAATTGGGGCTTTTTCTGCGGGTCGTCGAGGGCGCCGACCCCTACGGATCGTTCGCGCGGCCC
>JAGDCE010000154.1 GCA_017958705.1 Clostridia bacterium | reverse complement strand
GTGACGGTGACGGAATCGTCCGCCGCGTACACGCCTTCCGTGACGGTCAGCGTGCCGGGCGTAAAGTCGATCAGATAGCGGCCTGTCACGTCGTCTCCTTTTTCATCGAGCACCGACAGCACCCCGTACCGGTTCTCGCACGAGCCGACGTAAAGCTGTGACGAATTGCTTGAAAACACTATATGGTGTCCGGGCTCGACCGCTCCGCCGGTAACGGTGAATCCTGCCGCCGTAAGATATTTGCCGTCGAAACTCTTCTCCGCGCTGTCCGCGGTCACGGCGAGATAATCGTACATCACGCCGTTTTCGCCCGCGACTCTGTAAACGGTCGACGTGTTGGTCGTCTTCGGCGGGTTTGACGTATATCTGACGTTTTCGAACGGCAGTACCGTTACCTTCTGCCGCACGACGATCTCGTCGCTTGACGTCACGACGCTGCTGCCTCTCAGCGCGCCGAAATTGTAAGCTTTCGAGAACGTGCGCTGATCGGTCGCGGCGACGCCGGTCGCGGTGCCGTCTTCGTTTACTCTCATCGCCGGATCGCCGCCGAAATCGAACGACAGATCGTCCTCGCCTATCAGCGCGGCGGCTTCCGCGTCGCTTATCGGCGAGACCTTCGGTAAAACTATGGTCTGCCCGACGTAAAGCGTTATCTCCTGCAGCGTGACCTCGAGCGTATGCACGGTCAGTATCCCGGGGCTTGTCTCGTGAAGCTGATATATCCCCGTAACGTCTCTGCCGGTCTCGTCGGTGATTTTTACGTTATTCGCGTACGCCTTGACCGATCCGGCGTACATGATGCCTTCGGACCCGGCGCTCAGCGTATGGCCGGGGAGCAGGTTGCTCCCGTCGAGCACGAGGACGCCCGGAGAATACAGATATTCTCCGTCGTACGTCTTTGACGCGTCGTTCATCCTGAAATAAACGTGATTGTACCAGAGCAGCGAGGATTCGTCCGGCGGCTGATAGTCGGACGATTCGCCGCCGTCGGCGACAGACATCGACGTGACCTCGACCGGGATCCAGCCGATGTTTTCAACGTAGACCTCGGGCCACGAGTGCGCGTCCTTTGCGTAAAACGGCGTATCGACGCCCGCTTTAGTCACGACGTAATAACCGGCGGTAAAGCGCGCGGGGATGCCGAGCTCTCTGTACATGAGCACCGCCGCGGAGGCGAAATGCGCGCATATGCCCTCTCTGCTCTGCCCGAGGAAATACGCGATAAGGTCGGCGCCTTCCGGCGCGGCCTTGAAGTTGCCGTTATACCGGGCGTAACCGCGTACGAAAGCCGCGACCTGTTGTATTATATCAGGCGAGGAGGCGTCAAGCTTCGCTTCTTTTATTATCGAGTCGAGCAGTCCTTTGATGTTATCCGGCACGGACAGGTAGTTTTCTCTGACGAACTCATAATATTCGTCGTCGTATTTGTCGGTCGACTTTGACCTGTCCTTCAAAAGATTCTGCAGCGTTACCATCGGTATCTGATCATACCGGAATATACCCTCGTCGCTGTCGGAGGGCGCCGCGACGTCAGTCACGTAATACCGTGCGTGGCTGTCGTCCGTCTGCGAGAAATACGGCACGGGCTTCACGTTGTCAGCGCTTTTGTAGTTTATGAGCACTGAGTTTTCCGGCGCGAACGTCCCCTGCAGGTTCATATAAGTCAGATTCAGCGGATGGATCACCATGCTCTCCGACTTATCGTATACGAGCGGTTCGCTCCAGCCGGTACCGGTGTAGTCTCCGAAGCTGCGCAGTCTCAGATAGATCGCGCCGCCTTTAAGGCTTGACACCGAACCGCGCGGTTCCTTTCCGTTCTGCTGAGACTCGCCCGGTACGGTCGAACCCGACCCTGGGCTGTTGCTGATCTGTCCGCTCACGCCTCCGGTGCCGACTCCTTTGATGCCGTATTTCCGCATCGCCGCCTCTTCGGGATCTACCGGGTCCGGCGGCTCGTTTTCGGGCGCCGGTCCGGTGCCGGTGCCCGTGTCCGTACCGGACGACGGCCCGGTCTGCGTACCGGTATCGGTATCGCGTCCCGGAACCTGATCGCGGATCGCCGCGATAAGGTCGGGATCGTAGAACACTTCGATCGCTGCGTCGTAGCTTGACGTCACGATGATGGAGTCTTTGTTCACAATGCTCAAGCCGTTATTTATATATGCTCCGAAATCGGATTCCTTTACCGAAAGCGGCATGACCGTCGTATAATTCAGGTTAAGATGCTCGACCTCGCCGTCTATGCTGCCGCCGTTGTCAGCGTGAACGGTGAACGCCTTTGATATACCCGGGTTGCCTGTGACGGTGAATCTGAGCGTTATCGGGCGCGGCTCGACATAGACCGTGCCGGGATCGAACTCTACATCATAGTTTGAGGTCACCTTTGCGCCGTCCTCGGACGTGATCACGACTATGAACGAGTTTTTGTACGTTCCACCGTAAACGATCGGCTGGAAGCCGTCGAAGACTATGCTGTGACCGGGCAGAAGCTCGCCTTCGGTCAGCTCCGCTTCTTTGAAATAGTGCAGCTGCGCGTCGTAGACGAACTTGCCCGACGCGCTCTTCGCTTTAAGCGGGAGCTTCCGGATCTTCAGTTTGCCCATGTCGTAGACGAATTCGTAGAATGTTTTAACGTTGTAGCCTTCGGCGTCGGTCACGGTGAATTCTATTCTGTTGTCGTAGGTGCCGGCGTTTCTTCTGCCCGGCACCGACAAAAGCTGCACGGTATGGCCTTCGAGCAGCTCAGAGCCGTCGATCTCATATTCTTCACAGCTGAGCGGCGTCCCGTCGTAATCTTTTTCCGCGGAACCGGTCTTCACTCTGATCTGCCGCGGCAGGACCGTGAGCGAGCCGACCGCTATCCTGACGTCGTACATATGCGTGCGGTCCTCGCCGCCGTGCATGATGCTGACGGTCATGTTGTTCGGCACCGTGCCCGGTATCGTGATCGACGAGGAAAATACGGCGGCGATCTCGTCGCCTTCGGCGAGTTTGCCTTTCACCGTGTACGTCGTTTCCGTAAGCGTTTCGCCGTCATATTTCTTCTCCGCGGTGCCGCTCGAAACGGTTATGACGCGCGGGACTATCCTCGCCGACGCACGTCCGAGCGTGAGCCCGTAGCAGTCCGTCACGTCGTCGCCGTTTTCATTTTCGATCTTTACCGAAACGATCGCCGCCTCGCCGCCGGTCAGAGGATCGTACGCGACCTCGACCGCGCCGATCCTGTCGCCCTCGCACAGATCCGGGGACGAAACGAAGGGCAGAAAGTCGGGCGTGTCGCCGTACGTTATCTCAATATCGGACAGACCGATCGCCGCCGGCTTTTTTGATATCACGATATCGCGGCTCTGCTCGCGTATCTTGCCGAGCGCGCTTTTCGTCTTCGCGGTGACGGTATAGCTTCCGGGTCTGTCCGGGAAGCCCGGAAATACGCCCTCTCCGTCAGAGTATCCGTAGTCGACGCGCGCGAGAAAAGCCCTCGCCTCAGTGCGTGAAGGCGAGCCGTATTCGTGGCTTTCACAGTCAAACGGCTTCGTGAAGCTGCCGGAAAAATACAGCAGCAGCATCACCGCCGCCGCGATCGCGGCAAAAGACGCGATCAGCACGACGCGGTGCTTTTTCAGCCACGCGAGCGTCGAGCGGATCTTTTTGAAGTCATCTCTGACTTTTACCGCATATTCGTCGTACGTCATACCGGGTCCTCTTGAGTCATATCGCTGATCTTAAATTGATATTTCTGTTCTGGATGACGGATCTGCCGTCCTCGTCCGTCCATTTGATGGTAAGCGTCGCCGAATCGGCGCCGTTCGTCTTTTCGGTGCCTGACAGGTTGACGACTCTTCTGCTGTCGAGCAGCATCTCATCCGAGAGTATGCAGCTGCCGACGCTGACGCCGTCCTTGTAAAACACGCAGTTCACGTACTGCACCGCGGCGTCGTATGCGCTCTGGTTCATCAGCTTGATCTCGTACGAAAGCATTCCGTTTCCGGCGCTGAATTTCTTTATCGTGACGGTGATCTGCGCCTTCGGCGATTCGTCGAGCTCGTTTTTCGGATACGTTTTGTCAGGCGGATCCGGAGCGTTGAAGGCGGTCTTCTGCTCCTGTCCTCCCTCGCTCATCTGCGTGAACGCGCCGCCGTACGCCGCGGCAAAGACTATCAGCAGCAAAAGCGACGCCGCGGCGATAAAACCGGCGAGCGGTATCACTATGCCGGGCATAGATGCTTTTTCAAATACGTCTGCTTTTTTCATTCAGTTCACCGCTTTGAATCTGCGCACGTAGTTCACACTGTTTTCGGGCGCGTATCCGCCGAAGACGCCGTTCAGGAATCTGATCAGTCCGTCGGCGCCGTCGCGGCAGTACACGGGATTTATGTTCTCGAGCCGGCGCAGGATCTTGCGGCAGATAAGAATGTCCGCCGCCTCGTCCTCGGTGCCTCCGCACGCCGTGAACACGGGGATGAAGCGCTCCGCCTGCCTTATGACGCGGTTTCCGGCCGATATGCCGAAATGCTCGGTCAGATACGCGTCGGTCTGCTCGAATATGACTCTTATCCGTTCGCTCATCGGGTTGTTCAGCGTCGCTTCCCTGAACATCTCTTTGAGTCTCGACGCCGAGACGTGGGATCTGCCGGAGCCGTTCGCCGTGAACGGTCTGCATCTGCCGTTGAGTTCTATCACGAACGCGCGGTCGTAGACCTTGTCCGAGATCGCGAGCGTCGAATCGTCGTTGTTCGCCGTTCCGACGAACCACACGTTGTCGGACAGGCGCAGATCGCCGTTTTCAAACAGCGCGGGATCGTTGTCACGGCTGTCCGCGGTGACTCTGACGCGTCTGTCCGGACCGTCCGGCAGCTCGAGCAGCGAGAGGAATTCCGCGAAGTAGTATTCGACGCGGGCGATGTTCATCTCGTCCAAGACCACCGTGAACACGTCGTCGCACAGGTCGGCCTCATAAAGCTTGCATAAAAGCTCCGTTTCGGTATAGCTGTCCGTGAATTCGTTGTAGTAGCCGAGCAGGTCGGATCTGTCCTTCCAGCCGGGCTGTACGGGCGTGACCGCTGCGTCGCGGCAGACGTATTTGCCGAAAGCAAACGGCAGAGACGTCTTTCCGGTGCCGGATATGCCCTGAAGTATGATCAGATGCGTACACGCCATGCCTGCGACGTAGCTTCTTATTACCGATTTGTCGTAATAAAGCCCCATGTCCGCCGCCGCGAAATCGCGGAAGCCGTCGCAGAAGGAGGACAGATCGGTGCGGTCGTTGTACGCCGTTTTGCCGGACACGCCCTCGCGGTCTATCTTCATCAGCCGCGAAAACCGCTCCGGTTTCTTCTCGACGTTGTTTTTAAGCGCCCTGCCGGTCCGTATATACGATACGATGAGCACCGCCGCAAGTGCGATGCACGCGCAGTCGGTCAGCAGCAGCGCCGCCGCGGCGACGGATAACGCGGAGCCGGGCATCATGAACATCATGTCCCAGCCGTTTATCTCGCCGGCGCCGGAATACGCGGAAAGACTCACGAGCAGAAACACGCCGCAGACGGTCACGATAAGCGCCGCCGCGCAGAGCACCGCGGTCATAACGGTCGTTTTCTTCATTGTCCGCCCTCCCCGCCGTCTTTGCTGTTCTTCCACTCGCGCGATCTGATGAGCTTTTTCATCCTCGTCCACTGTTTTCTGTAATATTCGCCGAGCGCCGCGTATTCGTCCTCAAGTTTTATGAAACCGTCGCGGTCGTCGATATCCTCGAAAGCGTCTTCTTTTATCAGCCCTTCCGCCCGCAGACGCGCGCTCAGAAGATCGTTTTCACGCTGCCACTCGCTTCTCTGCGCGGCAAGCTCCTCTTCGCGCCGGCGTATGCGTTCGTCGGCGCGCGCGGAATACTCGCGCTCGGAGTGCAGGGCGTTCTCCCTGATGCGTTCCTCGGCTTTTTTCACCGTTTGCTCGAGCTTGTCGCGCATCATATCGCGCTCAGCCGACAGCTTTATGATCTCGCCGCGGCTCTGTCTGTCCTTTCGGCGCAGATCGGATATGTCGAATCCCGCGCGCTCGTATTCATCGGCGAGCATCGCGTTGCTCTTCTCGAGCAGCTCGATATATTCCCGCTCCGACAGCGTTCCCGCCGCCGCTTTTTCACGCGCCGCCTCGACGTCGAGACGCAGTCTGCGCACGGTTTGACGGTGCTTTTCGTCAAGCTCCTCCTCGTATGCCGATTCGCTGTCCTCCCAGCCGTCGAACGCGCCCTGACAAGCGACGAAAAACTGCAGCGCCGCTATGTCAGACAGCGCCGCGGCGGTGCGGTCGTCGATGCCGCGCTCGCCTTTCGCGTCGTTTTTCAGCTCGAATCCGTCTCCCTGATACGAGGTCAGATACGAATAAAGCTCGTATATCGCGGCGAAATGCACGTTGTTCTTGATTATGTTCGTACGGACGACCGGCGGCGTCAGCTTCGGCGCCGACGAAACGGTCTTCATCAGCGAGCTCTGCAGATAACCCGAGACGGTGTTCAGCAGCTCTCTGATCCTTCCGATCGTCTGCTGTTCCGCGAGTCCCGCGGCGTCGCCCGAGCCGGTCGAAGTCTCGCTCAAGCTGAGCCCGTACGAGACCGCGCCGCTCTGCGTGCGATAACTGCGGTCGAAGCGCAGCGTTACGCCCGCCTCAGCCGAGGCGCGCGTTATCCCGTCGTATCTGTGCGAGATAAAATCCTGCGTATACGTCAGCGCGAGATAAAGGAACCTGTTCTCGTAGACGGCGAGATCCTCGTCGTTCTGATTTATATATATTTCCTCGGGCGCTAGCGTGCCGTCGTCCGTCACGGATTTTATGAGATTGCTGTGACGCGCCAGGTGCGCTACCGAATCCTTTGAAGGCCGCTTCGCGCGGTCGATCCTGACGACCTCTCCGTCCTTTTTTATGAGGCTTCGCGACTGCTCGATCGCACGGCCGAAGTGCTCCATCGCACCCTCGCACGCGGCAAGCCATTCTTCGTCGACGGAAACGGCACGTCTTTCACCGGTCATCATACCGCCGGACTCGGGCGCGTTTTCAAGCGCCTCGCGCACCGGATCCGATCCGGCGAGCCGCGATATCTCCTTCAGCACGCCGTAAAGGCCCGCGCGCCTCTTTACATCATCTGTCGCCATATCTCACCTTAAAGCTTCACGTAGCGCCTGACGTATGACAGGCACTGAGTCATCACGCCTTCGCCGAACACGCGGTCGAGCTCCGACAGGAGCCCTTCCGCCTGCGCGGATACGTAAACGGGGTTCTGCGCCTCGAGCTTGCGCAGGACTTTTTTGGAAAGGATCAGATCGACCGCCTGCTCCTCCGTACCGCCGCACGCGCGGAACACCGGCACGAATTTCATCGTCTGCGTCATGATCCTGTTGCCGAACGTGATCTGCAGGCGCGACGTAAGATACGCGTCGATGCGCTCGATCTTGGTCTTCATCTCCTCAGACATCGGAAATTCGTCTTCCGCTTTGGTGAAAAGGCCGGACAGATAAGACGCGGAGATCGAAACCGGCTCGGTATGCGGCGCAGAAAACGGCTTCGCCCTGCTCTGCAGCTCTATCACCATCGCGCGGTCGTAGACCTTGTCTGAGATCGACAGCGTCGAGTCGTCGTTGTTTGCGGTGCCGACGAACCAGACGTTGTCCGGCACGGTAAGTCTGCCGTTGTCGAAAAGCTCGGGGTCGTTGTCGGCGGTGTCCGATATGACCTCGATCTTTCTCGATTCAAGCTCGGGAAGCTCGAGCACGGAGAGGAATTCCGCGAAATAATATTCGACGCGGGCGATATTCATCTCGTCGAGTACGGTTATGAAGACGGCGTCGCTGTCGTTCGCCTCGTAGAGGCGGCAGAGCAGCTCCGTTTCCGTGAAATTGCCGGTGAATTCGTTGTAATAGCCGAGCATGTCCGTCTTGTCCTTCCACGACGGCTGTACCGGCACGATCGAAGCCTCGTGACGCAAAAATTTTCCGAAAGCGTACGATAAAGATGTCTTGCCGGTGCCGGAAATGCCCTGCATTATCACGAGCCGGCTGACCGCGAGCGACGAGACGAAGGCGCGTATGACGCTCTCCTCGTAGTAAAGTCCCATCTCCGACGCCGCGAAATCGCGGAATTTCTCACAAAGCCCCGCAAGCGACACGTTGTCGTCAAAGTGCGGGCGCCCGGCTTTTTTCCGCTGTTCGTCAAGCGCGCAGAGCCGGCTGAAACGCCGCTTCTCTTTAAGCTTTTTGCGCTCCGCCTCTCTCGCCTTCATGTCGCGGGCGTATTTCAGTATCATTATAAGCATCAGCGCGATAAGCGCCGCGAGCAGGATCACGAGATACGCGAACACGGCGCGGTGTCCGGTGAGTATCTGCCATAGCGTGCGGCGCGTCTGCTCCGACGACGTCAGTGCGTAGTGAAATATCGTCATAAACGTTTCCTCTGTCGGTTATTTTATGAGTCCAGTATATCATACGCGCCCGGTTTTGTCAATACGCGCGCGTCATATATATAGACGTCCGGAACGGCATAAAAGTTTCGCGTATTTTTAAAATAATGATTTAAATTTTTATTACGATCGAGATTTGTCTTGACATTTGAGCCGATAACGGGTAAAATGGAATAAAAACTACAGGAGATAAAACGTATGGATTTCAAGAGTATCGATAAAAAATACCGTCCGGTACCGTTCTGGTCGTGGAACGAGAAGCTCGACACGGCTGAGACCCGGCGGCAGATCGCGCTGATGGACGACGTCGGCATCGGCGGTTTCTTCATGCACGCCCGCGGCGGTCTGCAGACGGAATACATGGGTGACGAGTGGTTCGACAACGTCACCGCGTCGGTAGACGAAGCGGCGGCGCGCGGTATGCACGCCTGGGCGTACGACGAAAACGGCTGGCCGTCCGGCTTCGGCGGCGGCAAGGTCAACGGGCTCGGACTGCGCTATCAGCAGAAATATCTGCGAATGGCGAAGCTTGAGGACAAAAAAGAAGCCGAGCACGAGATATACCGCGACGGCCGTTTCATATTCTATTTCGACGTGAACCCGTTTTACGTTGACACGCTCGATCACGACGTCATCGCCGAATTCATACGCGTTATTTACGAGCCGTATTACGACAGATATAAAGACGGCTTCGACGGCTTCTTCACCGACGAGCCGCAGATCAGCCGCAACGGCATACCGTGGAGCCTGACGCTGCCGGCGGAGTACGAGAAAGAATACGGTGAGCCGCTTCTGCCGCATCTGTACGAGCTGTTCTGTGACGAGGGCGATTATATACAGACGAGACTGCAGTTCTGGCGTCTCGTAACGATGCTGTTCTCGCGGAATTTCATGAAGCAGATACACGACTGGTGCGTCGATCACAACCTTAAATTCACCGGCCACATGGTGCTCGAGGAGCGGCTCGACTGGCAGATAACCTCAAACGGCGCGTGCATGCCGCATTACGAGTATTTCGACATACCCGGAATGGACTGGCTCTGCCGTCCGATCTATCCGTGTCTGACGATACATCAGCTCGCTTCCGCGGCGGCTCAGACCGGCAAAAAACAGATACTGACCGAGAGCTTCGCACTCTGCGGCCACAACGTGTCGCACGAGGAACTTAAACGCAACTACGAGTGGATGATGGTGCGCGGCGTGAACCTGCTCTGCCAGCATCTCGAAGGCTATTCCCTGCGCGGCATAAGGAAACGCGACTATCCGCCGGCAATGCACTATCAGCAGCCGTGGTGGGAGTATTACAAGCAGTGGAACGACGCTGTATCGCGCACCGGAATGCTGCTCAGCGAGGGCAAAGTCGACGTAGACACGCTCGTTATCCACAATATTTCATCCGCATGGGTGCGCTTCAACTGCCGCGATTATCAAAGCATACAATTCTACAACGATGAGATGCTGAAAACGATAGACAAGCTTGAGCGCAAACACGTTAACTTCCATCTGGGCGATGAGATAATGCTCGAGCGCCACGGAAAGGTTGAAGGCCGCGAGCTCGTGATCGGGCGGATGAGATATAAAAAGGTCGTCGTCCCGGCGCACGCCGTGCTGTTCGACAACACGGAAAGCCTGCTCGCCGAATTCAGGGACAAGGGCGGCCTGATACTCGCGCCCGAGGAGATCGCGGCGAACGATATAACCGACAACGAAAAGATTACGTATACGAAGCGCATATTTGACGGATTCACTATGCACTATTTCGTCAACTCCCACTCCTCCGCTCAGCACGCCGTCATCAACTGCGGCGGCAGGATCCTCGAGCAGGAGACGGGCGAGCTGCTCCCGTTTTACGGCGAATACGATTTCGCGCCGATGTCGAGCCTCATCGTGATAGACGACGGCACGCCGGCGGAAAAGAAGCCCGCGGAGGTCAAAAAGACGGTGATCGACCTGTCGGGCGACTGGAAGATCACGGAAAAGACTCCGAACAGCCTCACGCTCGACAAATGCACGTATTGGTTTGACGGACAGCTGCAGCAGGAGAACGGATATATCCTCAACGTTGCGCAGAGGGCGTACGAGCTCGGACGCCCGGTGGACGTGGAATGCGAGTTCTCGGTGTTCGCCGCATACGTGCCGGAAAAACTGATGCTCGCATGCGAGACGCCTGAGATATTCGATATCACCGTCAACGGCAAAAAAGTCGACAAGACCGACCGCGGCTTCTTCCGCGATCACGCGTTCCGTCTGCTCGATATATCCGGCCTGTTCGTTCAGGGCGACAACAGGATCGTGCTTAAGACTCATTTCGAGCAGTCGCCGCAGGTGTACGAGAACATGAAGAACGCGAAGGTGTTCGAATCGGAGAAAAACAAGCTGACGTATGACGCCGAGATCGAGGCGCTTTACCTCGTCGGTGATTTCAGCGTCGGACTGAACGGCACTTTTGAGAACATACCGCACGACGCGTATTTCTTTGACGGCAGCTTCGTCATCGGCAAGCCCGTACAGAGCGTCGGGCTGCACCGGCTCGATCTGCAGGGCCTGCCGTTCTTCTCGGGCAGACTGACGCTGCAGAAGACGGTCGTGTCCGACGGCTGCCCGTCTGTGATCCGCTTCGACAAGCGAGGCGTCAACGCGATACACGTAAAGATCAACGGAGAAGACGTAAAAACGCTGATGTTCACGCCGTACGAGATCGACGTGACGGAATGGCTGAAGCCGGGCGAGAACGTGATCGAGCTCACGGTCGTAAACAACCTGCGCAACCTGCTCGGCCCGCATCATCATCAGGGCGGCGAGCTTTACGCCGTGGCGCCGTCGAGCTTCTTCTACGAGCCGTGTATCTGGACGGACTACAGAGAAGGACCGTACACGGAAAAATACTGCTTTGTGGAAACGTCGCTGATCTGAGCACAAGCAAAGAAAAAGCCGGAGAGGATACTCTCCGGCTTTTTCATGATCAGTCGTCAGTCCTCGATCTCGGGAACTCTGATCTCCGAGTTTTCCGTGATGACGGACAACTGCAGCTGTATTATTTCGGTTTTCGCTTCCGTGTAAGGTTTCTTTTCAGTCATTTCCGTTCACCTCCATCGATCAGTCCTGATTTGTAAGTGCACTGTACTCGTTCGCAAAATGATACAGGTTCACGAGCGCCCACATGCATTGCTTAGCGTTATCCGAGCTTTCTTCGTTTTTTATTACCGCGGACGCGTAGGACAGCGGGTAAAGCGTTCTGAACACATACCCATAAACTTCGACTCTGATCATTTCATCGAGTTCCGTCGCAGAAATGCCGGATATCGTCAGTCTGTACCGTCCGCCGCCGAGATCTTCAAAACCTTCGGTGCCGAAACCATCACCCCCGAAACTAATACCAATGCAATAAGAACCAAGATCTTCGGTGGATCCTTCGGGCAGCGTGATGTACAGTTCCACAGCCGTCTTTGAATCAAGCAGCAGGCAGTATGAGAATTTCAACCCTTCGGCATAGTAATTCTCAAACTTTTCCATTTGGTATTCATTTGGACTAAAGAATCCGAGATTTCCGGTAAGACCGCCTTCGGTACTCCCAATTTCCGCGTATCCTCCTTCACCGATCACTACGTTGTTGCATTCGTGCAGATACTGCTGAGCGTAATATCCGTAGTTGTAAATAGCGGCGGTAAGCAGTGCGGCTGCGTTATAAATTATGGAACCGTCATTATGCTCCTCGAGATACTTTATATAATCCTGAATTGAATAGCTGATCGAGACGGTCTTGCCTTCGCCGTAGTGATACGTCGCGACGACTGTCTCGCCGATCTGCAGCGCGTTCAGGCGGCAGGTAAAGCCGTAATACTCTTCCGTGGAGTTGAGCTTGCCGGGATCGAATTCCGCCGTGGCGGTCTTCTTGCCTATCGTGAAT
>JAGDCE010000153.1 GCA_017958705.1 Clostridia bacterium | reverse complement strand
GGGGGGTGGCGAGGCGGCAGCCGAGCCGGGAGGGGTGGGAGACCCACCAAGAATGTCGGCGTGATAGGGGTTCCCCGCCGCGAACCGGAGAGTGGTGGGGGTTCTCGCAGCCGACTCCGTTTTTACGGAAGAAAACCACCCGGACCGGGCGTACTCCGGATGAAGAAAAGTTAAAAAACGCACATATTATATTAAAATCGGATATTGAGATTTTTAAATCCTTATGATATCATAATTACAGGAATCCTGCAACCGGGAGGAAAACGATGAAAAAAGTGCTCTGCGCCGCACTCGCGGCGCTTGCCGTTACGGCGATGCTCGTAATGTCGGGCTGTCAAAACGGCTCCGGCCCGTCCGGCAATTCGAACGACTCTCTTTATAACGGCGAAGAGCTGAACGACGGGCTTCCCGACATCAAATTCAACAACGAACCGTTCCGCGTGATCATCACCACCGATCACATGTGCACCGGCGACATATACACGGAGGATCACGAGACCGGCGATCCGCTTCACGACGCCGTGTTCCGCCGCAACGCCAACGTCTGCGAGCGGTTCGGGATAAAGATCGAGGTCTACGATCAGGAAAACTCCATCTCCGCCGTCAGCACGAGCGTCAAAGCCGGATCGGATGAATACGATCTCGCGTTTGTCGGCATGGTCTACGGCTCGGAGCTCGCGCAGGAAAACCTCGTGCTCCCGTTCCACAAGCTGCCGTACGTCAATCTTGAACAGCCCTGGTGGGATAAGGACATCTGGAACGGCTTCTCTATCCGCAACAATCTGATGATGGTAAACGGCGACATAAGCCCCTCGAGCTTCAGCGTGACGTCGTGCCTGTTCTTCAACAAAACGCTGCTCGACAAGCTAGATATACAACATCCGTACGAGCTCGTGCGTCAGGGCAAATGGACGCTCGACCGGCTCTATGAGATCACAAAAGACGCGACGGTCGACCTCGACGGCGACCTGAAGGCTACGCCCGACAGCGATATGGACCGCTTCGGTCTCGCCGCATGGTGCCTTGACGCGCCGTACAGCTTCTACTACGCCGCGGGCGGCATGCTCGTATCAAAAGACCGGGACGACGTGCCGTACTACAACGCAGATCTTGAGCGCGACACGCTGATATACAACAAGATCTACAACGTCGTGATAAAGAACAACGCGTATTTCGAGACGGATCTGGATTTCGTCGAGCGCGTCGGTCAGACGTTCCTTGAAGGGCGCGCGCTGTTCTACGACGCGACGCTGTCCACCGCTGAGGTACTGCGTGAGATGGATGACGAATACGGCTTCGTGCCGGTGCCGAAGTTCGACGAGCTTCAGTCCGAATACAAATCGTTCGTGAACGGCGGCTCCGCGATGCTCTGCGTGCCCGCGACCGTGCCCGAATCGCGGCGCGAATTCGTCTCGATCATAATAGAGGCGCTCGCGAGCGAGGCTTCCCGCACCGTCACGCCGGTGCTGAAGGAAAACTACCTCAAGCGCAAGATCACGCGCGACGCCGACTCCGCCGATATGATCGACTACATAGTCAAGCACCGCGTGTACGACATGGCGTACATAAACATGCACCTCGGCGTAGGCTCGTACGTAAAAGAGCTTCTGACGAAAAAAGCGACCGACATCTCGTCCACGCTGAAAAACTACCAGAAGGTATCCGAAAAGAAGATCCAGCTGATAGTCAAGGCGTTCGACAAGAGCCTGAATTCGTGACAAAGCCTCCGGCGGAGTGAAAGCTCCGCCGGTTTTTTTCAAAAAACGGCGGAAAAGGGCTTGAAAACCGCGTTCCTTTATGATATTATGAGAACAGAATATAAAACACCGAGAAAGGCAACCGTATGAAAAAGATACTGTGCGTTATCATTTCGGCTCTGTTCGTTTTATCCGCGGCGCTCTTCACCGGCTGTGCGAAGGATCCCGCGGCAAGCAGCGAGACGACGGACGAGATAACGACGGCCCCCGAGGATACAGAAATAAAAGACGATCTGCCCGAGGTGTCGTTCAAAGGAAAGACGTTCCGCGTGATCCTGCAGGAAGACAGCGCCAGCGACGTATTCACCGAGGACCACGAGATCGGCGAACCGCTTCACGACGCGGTGCTCCAGAGGAACATCAAGGTCTGCGAAAGGTTCGGCATAGAGCTTGACGTATCGAAGGACGAATACGTCGCCGTAAACGCCGCGATCACACGAAGCGTGAAGGCGGGCTCGGACGAATACGATCTTTGCTTCGTCCATATGGTCAGCGGAGCATCCCTTGCTCAGTCGAATCTCGTGCTGCCGTTCGAGAAACTGCCGTACGTGGATCTCGAAAAGCCGTGGTGGGACAAAGACATCTGGAACGGCTTCTCTATCCGCAACAATCTGATGATGGTCAACGGCGACATAAGCCCGAGGAGCTTTTCGATAACCTCGTGCATGTATTTCAATAAGACGATGTTCGACAGGTTCGACCTTGAATATCCGTACGATCTCGTCAGATCCGGCGAGTGGACTTTCGACAAACTCTACGAGCTGACCAAGGGCATGACGCGCGACGAGGACGGCGACGGAAAAGTCACCGCCGACAGCGGCAGCTCCGACATATACTGTCTTACCTCCTGGTATCTCGACGTGCCGTACAGCTTCTATTACGCCGCGGGCGGCATGCTCGTATCAAAGGACGGAGACGACGTGCCGTACTACAATCCGGATCTCGAGCGCGACACGGTGATTTACAAAAAGATCTACGACGTGATAATCGGCAACAACGCTTATTTCGAGACTGACATCGGAAATTACATGCGCGTCATCGGGACGTTCCTCGAGGGCCGCGCTCTGTTCCACGATTCGACGCTCAACGCCGCCGGGACTCTGCGCGAGATGGACGACGAGTTCGGCATCCTGCCCGTTCCGAAGCTCGACACGGCGCAGAGCGATTACAGATCGTTCGTCAACGGCGCGTCGAGCATGGTCTGCGTGCCCGCGACTGTCACGTCCGAATCTCAGCGCGAATTCGTCTCGATCATAACCGAAGCGCTCGCGAGCGAGGCGTACCGCACCGTCACCCCGGTGCTCAAGGAGACTTATCTGAAGCGCAAGGTCACGCGCGACGCCGACTCAGCCGACATGATCGACTACATCGTCCGCAACCGCGTGTTCGACATGGCGTACGTCAACATGCACGACGGTGTGGGTTCCTATGTCCGCGATCTGCTCAAGAGCGGTGCGACCGACATTTCTTCAACGCTGAAGAAATATCAGAAAACCGCAACGAAAAAGATCGAAACCATAGTCAAGGCGTTTGACAAGAGCATGAAATCATAAATCGGCGCGGCCACGCATCCGGCGGGACGGAAGTCCCGCCTTTTTTTATCCGAAATCGGCGCCGGTCCGGGAAAAATTTCGCAAAAGGGGTTGAAATCGTCATTCCGATGTGATATTATTAGATAGAAAAAAGTTTAGGAAAGGATAAAAAATGAAAAAGATTCTCTGTATCATTATCGCCGTACTGTTCGTCTTCTCCGCGGCGCTCATGGCCGGCTGTGCGAAAGATCCGGCGACGACGGGCGAAATTACGGAAGACGTGACCACGGTCCCCGAGGAGACCGAGATCAAAGACGATCTGCCCGAGAGATCGTTCAAGGGCAAGACTTTCAGGGTCATACTTCAGGAAGGAAGCCATACCGACGTTTATACCGAGGACCATGAGACCGGCGACCCGCTCCACGACGCGGTCTTCCGCAGGAACGGTCTCGTCAGCGAAAGGTTCGGTATTGAATTCGAAGTGACGCACGACGAGTACGCGAACGTCAACGCCGCGATCACGAGAAGCGTGAAGGCGGGCTCGGACGAATACGATCTGTGCTTCGTTCATATGGTGAGCGGCGCTTCGCTCGCACAGTCTAACCTCGTGCTCCCGTTCGAAAAGCTTCCGTACGTCGATCTTGAAAAGCCGTGGTGGGACGCCTCCATCAAAAACGGCTTCTCGATCCGCAACAACCTGATGATGGTCAACGGCGACATAAGCCCGAGGAGCTTCTCCATAACCTCGTGCCTGTATTTCAACAAGACGATGTTCGACCGCCTCGACATGGAATATCCGTACGAGCTCGTCCGTAGCGGCAACTGGACGCTCGACAAGATGTTCGAGATGACGAAGGACATCACGCACGACGAGGACGGCGACGGCAAGGTCACCAAAGACAGCACGAAAGACGTATACGGTCTGTCCTCGTGGTCTCTCGACGTGCCGTACAGCTTCTATTACGCCGCGGGCGGCATGCTCGTATCCAAGGATCAGGATGACGTTCCGTTCTACGATCCGCAGCTTGAGCGCGACACCGGCATATACAAGAAGATCTACGACGTCATAATCACAAACAACGCTTATTACGAGACTGATGTCGCCGATTTCCCGAACGTCTCCAAGATGTTCGCTGACGGACGCGCGCTGTTCCTTGACGCCAAGCTGGCGACCGCGGAGGATCTGCGTGAGATGGACAACGAATTCGGCATCCTGCCGGTCCCGAAATACGACTCCGCGCAGACCGATTACAGATCGTTCGTCAACGGTGCGTCGAGCATGGTATGCGTGCCCGCGACGGTCACGTCCGATTCACAGCGTGAATTCGTCTCCATAATAGTCGAAGCTCTCGCGAGCGAGGCGTACCGCACCGTGACGCCCGTGCTCAAGGAAAACTACCTGAAGCGCAAGATCACGCGTGACGCCGAGTCCGCCGATATGATCGACTACGTCGTCAGAAACCGTGTGTTCGACATGGCGTACGTCAATATGTTCGACGGCGTGGGATCCTACGTGCGCGACCTGCTCAAAGCCGGCGCTACCGACATCGCGTCGTCTTTAAAGAAATATCAGAAATCCGCGGCGAAGAAAATCGAAAACATAGTCAAGGCGTTCGACAAGAGCCTTGACAGCTGACAGCAAACCTCATAACGGACCGGAAGACCGCTTCCGGTCCGTTTTTTTCAAAAAGATCGACTCTGCTGGTCAGAAAATCAGTAAAAACGATTGAAATTCCCGAAAAATTATGGTATGATAGGCACAGTAAGCATTAAGGGAAGGGACTTATATGAAAAAAATTCTTTGCGCGCTGTTCGCGGCTATGTTCATACTGTCCGCCGCCGTGTTCGCGGGATGTGCGAAAGAGCCCGGGACTCCGGATAATACGACCGGCGACGCGACGACGGTCGAAGAGGAGACTCAGATAAAGGACGATCTGCCGGAAGTGTCGTTCAAGGGACAGACCTTCAGAGTCGTGATCCCGAACGGCATGGATCTTGACATCTACACCGAGGATCACGAGACGTCCGAGCCTCTTCACGACGCCGTTTTTCAGCGCAACAAAGCCGTCTGCGACAGATTCGGCATTGAAATAGAGGTGACGACGGACGAATACACCGCTATCATCGCGGCTGTAAGCCGCAGCGTCAAAGCCGGTTCCGACGATTTCGACCTCTGCTTCGTACAGATGGTGGCGGGCTCTTCGCTCGCGCAGTCAAACCTCGTTCTGCCTTTTGAAAAGCTGCCGTTCGTCAACCTCAATCAGCCCTGGTGGGACAAGGACATCTGGAACGGCTTCTCGATCCGCAACAACCTGATGATGGTCAACGGCGACATAAGCCCGGCGAGCTTTTCGATCACCTCCTGCATGTACTTCAACAAGGCCATGTTCGACAAACTCGACATGGAATATCCGTATGAGCTCGTCAGACAGGGCAAATGGACGCTCGACAAGCTTTATGAGATGACGAAGGACATCACGCACGACGAGGACGGCGACGGAAAAGTCACCCCCGACAGCACGCGCGACATATACGGCCTGTCGTCGTGGTATCTCGACGTGCCTTACAGCTTCTATTACGCCGCCGGCGGCATGCTCGTATCGAAGGATCAGGACGACGTTCCGTTCTACGATCCTCAGCTCGAGCGCGACACCGAGATATACAAGAAGATATACGACGTCATAATCACGAACAACGCCTATTACGAGACCGACGTGACAACGACCAACTTCCCGCGCGTCGCCAAGACGTTTGCCGACGGGCGCGCGCTGTTCCTTGACGCAAAACTGTCCACAGCCGACGAGCTGCGTGAGATGGACAACGAGTTCGGAATCCTGCCGGTACCGAAGTTCAGCGAAGCGCAGACCGATTACAAATCGTTCGTGAACGGCGCTTCAAACATGATCTGCGTCCCCGCGACCGTGTCTTCGGAATCTCAGCGTGAATTCGTCTCCATAATCACCGAGGCGTTGGCAAGCGAAGCCTACCGCACCGTGACGCCCGTGCTCAAGGAAAAATATCTGAAACGCAAGATCACGCGCGACGCCGAGTCAGCCGACATGATCGACTACGTCGTCAGAAACCGCGTGTTCGACATGGCGTACGTCAATATGCACGACGGCGTCGGCTCCTACGTCCGCGATCTTCTGACCGCAAAGTCGACGGATATCTCTTCGACGTTCAAAAAGTACGCGAAGAACGCAAAAAAACGCATTGAAAGCATCGTCAAGGCGTTCGACAAGAGTTTACAGTCATAAAAAAATATGTGCCGGCCGTGCGCCGGCACTTTTCGGGAGGATCAGAATGACATATCTTCAAAAACTGCGCACGCTCGAAAAATACAGGAGCAGCTGCGCTTACGCCGACCGCATAGTTTCCGAGCTTATATATCTCGACGGCGTCTCGAAGAACGAAAACGGGATCTACGACGCCCGCATCGAGGGCGCCGCGGACGAGCTGCTGTCTTCCGCGGAGAAATACGGCACGCTGACCGTGCCGGAATGCAGGCGGGTCGAGGAGTCGCTCTCCGACCTGTCCCCCGCGGCGAAAAAATACACGGAGCTGTTCATCAGCCACGCGCACATCGACATGAACTGGATGTGGGGATACAACGAGACGGCGGCGGTGACGGTCGACACGTTCCGCACTGTACTCGATCTCATGCGCGATTATCCCGATATGACTTTCGGACAGTCGCAGGCGTCGACCTACGAGATAATCGACCGCTTCTGCCCCGAGCTCATACCGGAGATAAAAGAACGGATCAGAGAGGGCAGATGGGAGGTCACGGCCGCCGAATGGGTCGAGCCGGACAAGAACATGCCCGACGGCGAATCGCTGACGAGGCAGATCCTGCAGTCGCGCAAATACCTGAACAGACTGTTGAAGATCGACCCCGATTCGCTCGACATCGACTTTGTGCCGGACACGTTCGGCCATAACGGCAACGTCCCGGAGATCCTCGCGGACGCCGGGATAAAATACATGTATCACTGCCGCGGACACGTCGGGCCGTGCGTATACCGCTACGTCTCGCCGTCCGGAAAAAGCGTCCTCTGCTACCGCGAATACGAGTGGTACAACGGCGAGATAACGCCGCACAAATTCGCGCTCGTCCCGCAGTTCTGCGCCGACACCGGAGTCGACACGTATCTGTGTGTGTTCGGCGTCGGAGACCACGGCGGCGGGCCGTCGAGGCGCGATATCGAACACATAATAGAGTACGCTAAGTGGCCGCTTACGCCGACGATACGCTTCGGCACGTTCCGCGAGTTCTTCACCCTGCTCGACGGGGCGGGCGTCGACTTCCCCGTATTCGACACGGAGCGCAATTATCTGTTCACCGGCTGCTACACGACGCAGAGCCGCATAAAGATGGCGAACCGCATAGCGGAGGCGAGGCTGAACGACGCCGAAGCCCTCGCCGCCTGCGCTCATCTGCTCGCCGACGCGCCGGTCCAGCCCGACAGGCTCGACGGAGCGTGGAGGCGCGTGCTGTTCAACCACTTCCACGACATACTCCCCGGCTCCGGAACGGTGGAGACGCGCGAGTTCGCGATGGGAAGGTTCCAGGAGGCGATGGCGGATATCAACACGTTCGCAACGCTGAGCATGAAACGCATATCCGAGGCGACGGACACGTCGTCCATCCCGTTCACCGATCCCGGCGAGACGACGTCCGAGGGCGGCGGCGACGGATTTCTGCAGTCGCAGAATACGCATTACCGCTTCACGGCGTCCGAACGCGGCAACGGCCCGGTGCGCGCGATACAGCTGTTCAACCCCACCGCGCTTACGCGCGACGAATACACCGAGGTCGTGATCTGGGATTACTCCTACGGCTTTGCCGACACGGCTCTGACCGCGCCGGACGGCTCCGAGGTTCCGTTCTGCGTGGTGAACGAGGGGAACGGCTTCTGGGGACACCGCTACGCAACGCTGATGCTGCGCGCAAAGCTCGAGCCGTTCGGATACACGACTTACGTTCTGTCGAAGCGCGAGGCCGAAGGCCGCACGGACGTGCGCCCGCACGTATACGAATACGTCGACACGCATATAAACGACGAGCCGATAGTGCTTGAAAACGACCTGATCCGCGCGCTGTTCGAGAAGAGCAGCTGCCGGCTGATCTCGCTTGCGGACAAACGCACGGGAGAACAGCTGATCGATGAACCGTCGTGTTATTTCAAATACATCGAGGAAAACCCGGTCTACGGCATGACGAGCTGGCGCGAGGGACCGTACATGAAAGCGACCGATCTCAACGCGCAGAACGGCGTGAGATACACGGGGCTCGGTGCAAACGGCATATACAGCCTGATAAATTACGAGCTCGCGTTCGGCACGTCGAACCTGAGCTGTTCGATCAAGCTGAAAAAGGGCTCGCCGGTACTTGAGTTCGAGACGAGGATAGATTACAGCGAGGCGGCGGAACGCGGGAAGAAGATTCCGCAGATCGCGTTTGCCGTGCCGGTCGGATACCCGGTAAAGGGCGGCTTCGTGCGCGACATACCGTACGGCACGCTCCGCTCCGACGCCGCGGCTCACGCCGTTGCCGCGCTGTCGTACATCTGCGCCGACGGCGAAAAGGATTCGCTCGCGCTGATGACGGACACGAAATATTCCTATAAATTCGACGGAAAAGAGATGTCGGTAACGCTGATAAGGAGCGCATACGATCCCGATCCGTATCCCGAGCGCGGCATACACGATATCCGCATCGGCGTCGCGGTATGCACGCCGGAAAGCGCGGGCGATATATCGCTTTCGTTCAACCGTCCGATAGCGTTCACTTCCGCGACGAAGCACGGCGGCGCTCTGCCGCTCTGCGGATCGGCGCTGAGAGTTGAAGGCGACGTCAGAGTCACGGCGGTTAAGCCGTCCGAGGACGCCGCGGGCACCGCCGTAAGGCTCTGTGAGCAGAACGGCAGAAACGTGAAAGCGACGGTAAGCCTGAACCGTCCGGTCCGCGAAGCGTATCTGTGCCGCAGCGACGAGAAAAAGCTCGAATCTCTGCCGATTCACGGCTGCGGCGTGACCGTCACCGTGCCGGCGTATTCGGTCGTAACGGTTGTGATCCACTGATATCCGATACATCAAAGGACCGCCGCGTCACGCGGCGGTCCGTTTGTTTGTGAAGCGGTTACGTGCAGACAGCTGCAGGCAGTCGCCAGAGATGCCGTAAATGGCTTGTATTTTACGCCGCATCCGCATTTATCACGCATTTTTAACAAAACGCCGTTGATATCGCTTCTTCGGCGTTGTATAATTGACGCTGGATAAAAGATTCAAGCATTTACGGGGGAAAACATGGACCTGAGATTCGAACGCACCGGGCTGCTGCTCGGCGAAGAGGGGCTCGCGAAGCTCGCGCGCAGCCGCGTGGCGGTGTTCGGCGCGGGAGGCGTCGGAGGATACGTCATAGAGGCGCTCGCCAGATCCGGCGTCGGCGCTATCGACATAACGGACAGCGACGTCATATCGCTGTCGAACATAAACCGTCAGATCATAGCCGACAGCAATACCGTCGGTCAATACAAGGTCGACGTCGCGCGGCAGCGCGTCAAGGCGATAAACCCCGACTGCGCCGTCACCGTGCACCGGACGTTTTTTACGCCGGAGACCGCATCGGAATTCGATTTTTCGCAGTACGACTACGTCGTCGACGCGATCGACACCGTGACCGGCAAGATCGGGCTCATAACGTGCGCCGAAGCGGCGGGCGTGCCCGTGATATCCAGCATGGGCGCGGGAAACAAGCTCGATCCGACGGCGTTTCGCGTCGCCGATATCTACGAGACGTCCGTCTGCCCGCTGGCACGGGTCATGCGAGTCGAACTGAAAAAGCGCGGCGTGAAAAAACTGAAAGTTGTTTATTCAAAGGAAAAACCGATCAAAGCCGCCGTAGACGACGGCAAAGGCAGACACGCTCCGGGAAGCGTCGCCTTCGTCCCGCCGGTCGCCGGGCTGATCATCGCCGGCGAGGTGATAAAGGACATAACCGGCGTACGTGAGAGTTTTTGAGGCGCATATGGAAAGAGAATTCGATTTTTGCCAGCGCGTAGAGCGCAGCATAACAAAAAAATACAGAAAAGAGATCTGGAACCCGTTTGTCGAGGCGGTCAAGAAATACGAGCTGATCGAGGCGGGCGACAAGATCGCCGCCTGCATATCCGGCGGCAAGGATTCGATGCTGATGGCGAAGCTCCTGCAGATGCTGCAGCGCTTCAGCGACGTGCCGTTCGGCCTCGAATTTCTCGTTATGGATCCCGGATACAGCGCGGAAAACCGGGCGAAGATCGAGCATAACGCCGCATCTCTCGGATTGCCGGTGAAGATATTCACGTCAGATATATTCGAGATCGCAAACGCGGCGGACGGTGCGCCCTGCTACCTCTGTGCGCGGATGCGCCGCGGACACCTTTACGCGGAGGCGAAAAAGCTCGGCTGCAACAAGATCGCGCTCGGCCACCACTTCAGCGACGTGATTGAAACGACCGTCATGGCGATGTTCTACGGCTCGCAGATCCAGGCGATGATGCCCAAGCTTCACAGTCAGAATTTCAAGGGGATGGAGCTCATACGTCCGCTGTACTGCGTCAACGAGGACGACGTGATCGCCTGGGCGAGATACAACGGGCTCGATTTCATCCGCTGCGCGTGCAAATTCACGGAATTCGCCGCGGATCACGAGAACGCCTCGAAACGAAAAGAGATAAAGAATCTGATAAAAGAGCTGAAAAAGACGAATCCGAACATTGAAAAATGCATTTTCAGCGCGATACACAACGTCTGCGTCGACACTTTTCCGTCGTATAAGACCGGCGGTCAGCTCCATTCGTTCCTCGAAAATTACAAAGATACGGCAGATGAAAACAAAGATCGCAGGACCGTCCAGGTCGCCGCCGCGCTGATCCGTGACGGTGAAAGATTCCTGATCTGCCGCCGTCCGCCGGAAAAGACGCGGGGGCTTTTATGGGAATTCGTAGGCGGCAAGCGCGAGCCAGGCGAAACGCTCGATCAGACTCTTATCCGCGAATGCCGTGAAGAGCTCGGCGTCACCGTCGCCGTCGGATCCGTTTTCGCGCGGCTGACGCACGAGTATCCCGACCTGACGGTCGATCTCACCGTGTTCAACGCCGCGATCGCGGAAGGAGTGCCGCAGCTGCTCGAGCACAGCGAAATAAAATGGATCACGAAAGAACAGATACCGGAATACGAGTTCTGCCCGGCCGACGAACAGATACTGGAGATGATAAAGAAGTCATGACGAACGAACAAAAAAAAGAACTGTTTTTAAAACAGGTAAAGACGATGAAAACACTGCTCGAGCACGGCGCGATCAGCCGGGAACAGTACGATTTCAGCTATAACGGGCTCGTCACGAAAATGGGGATAACGGAAAAAGAACTGTCCGAATGGACAAATAACGGATAAAAAAGTCCCCGCGGGCACGACGCGCCCGGACAAAGAAGCCCGCTAACGGGCTGATTAAGAAATACCGCGGGCGTCTTACGTCACTTGCGAAACATACTTCACGGCTTTTCCCGCAAAATATTTCACGTAAAAAAAACCGCCGCGGCCGCGGCGGTTTTTCTTTTATTTTACCGGTTTGATCTCTCCGGCTTTCGAAAGCGTCAGTTTCGTTATGACGGGTCCGATAAGCTCGTATATGAGAGTTGCACACAGTATGACGGCGCGTATGCTGTCGGCGTACGCGGGCGCGGCGGCCTGAGCGGCGATAGTAAGACCGATCGCGACGCCCGCCTGCGGGATCAGAGCCGGTCCGAGATAACGGCGCACAGGCTTCGGGGCTTTCATTATCCTCGCGCCGAGCCACGCGCCGAACATCTTCCCGACTACTCTGACGAGCACGTAGACGACTCCGATAACGCCGATCTGCGGGATTATCGTAATATTCAGCGCCGCTCCGCTCGTGGCGAAGAACAGCAGGAATATCGCCGGGGTGAACGAATCCGCGACGGCAAGTATATTGTCCGATTCCTCCGATATGTTGCACAGCATCATGCCGAGCGCCATACACGCGAGCAGCGACGACCATCCGAGCATATTCGCCAGCCCGGCGCACCCGAACACGAGGCCAACGGTTATTATCTGTCTGTTTCCGGCTTTTTTGAAAAATCTCAGCGGTATTTTGAAGATTATCCCGAACACCGCGCCGAGCAGCAGGGCGCCGAAGATCTGTAAAAGCGGCATATAAACGGTTTTCGCTTCGAACGCTCCGCCGCCTATGACCGAAGCCACGGCAACGCAGATCGAGAACGCGATCAAGGCGACAGCGTCGTCGAGCGCGACGACAGACACGAGCGTATCAGTGACCGGACCCTTCGCGCCGTACTGTTTTATGACCATGAGCGTCGCCGCCGGTGCCGTAGCCGCGGCGATCGCGCCGAGTATGACCGCGAGCTGTTTGTCGACGCCTATCAGGAGCAGCGCTCCCTGCACCGCGAACACGGCAAACACCGATTCGAATATTGCTATCACGACCGGCGTCATACCGACCTTTTTAAGATAAGACCGCTTGAAGCCGCAGCCTATCGTGAACGCAATGAACGACAGCGCCATTTCGGATATCAGACCGAAGTCGTCCACGACCTGCTGCGGTATCACGCGCAGAACGTACGGACCGAGAACGAGTCCGGCGATCAGATATCCCGTAACGTTAGGCAGTTTTATGAGCTTGACGAGCCTTCCGCAGAGAAGCCCCGCCATAAGAAGTATCCCGAGATATATCAGAGTGTTGAGCTGCAACGGTATCGCTTCCCTTCATTCATTGTGTGAGATCCCTTCGATGTAAAGGAGGGGGACGGAGAACATGATCGCGCTGTCCGGCTCGCTCAGATCGCCGACGATGCGTCTGACGGCTTCCTTCGCCTTTTCCGCCATCTCATCCGAGCAGACGATGAAGATCGTCTTCGATTCCGAATGACCCATTCCGAAAAACGCGCGGAACGAGCTGACAAAATGACTTTCCTCGTGCTCGGCGAGCGTGTGCGCCATACCCGCGGAGCTCATTACCGTGGCGCCGCTGACGCCGGCGTCCTCGAATTCCAGAAGCAGACGGTCGAGAAGTTCTATTTTGTTTAAAACGGTGACAAGTACCTGATTGAACACAGCCTTTTTCTCCTTTTTGATCTTTTTTTCTATTTTACCACCGTTTTATGTGTTTTGCAACACCTAAATTATACAATTACATACGTTTATTTTAAAAGAAAAATGGTACTTTTTACGCCGGCACCGTTGACTTATGCGTTTTTTTCTGTTATACTCGATCAAAAGGAGGACGATCTCTTGAAGAAATTCTGTTGTATGTTTCTGGCGCTTGTCATGCTCGCGCTCTGCGCCTGCGGATCGGACGGCGGCGCGCTGGCGGTATTTGAGGAAAACGACGGCGTCGTATCGCACGCCGTGCCGCTTTATCCGCACGTCAGCGGCGACGAGCGCACCGCGTATCTGCTGCGCCGCGCAAACTCCGACACCGCCGGGGTCGCCCTCGCGTCCCGACCCGGCGCGGAGTATACCGTGATATATGAAACGCCGTCGAACGCCGCCGTGTACGAGCTGTACGCCGACGGCGGGATCATCGCGTTTTACGAGCTGACGGTCTATTCCGACGGCAGCGTCGGCTACGCGCTGAAAATAATCGACACCGGAAACGGCAGCCGCGTCGTCTCGCCGTTCAAGAAGACCGTGTCGGAGAATACCGGCGCGCAGACGCGCTTTATCGTCGTCTTCGACGGCTGCGTGTACTATCTGACGGAATCGCCCCTTCTCGGGCGGTGCCGCGTCATGAGATACCGTCTGTCCGACGGCGCGCTCGACGAATATCTGTCGTATCCTCTGACCGACAACGAGATCACGGCCGGCAGTTCGTGTACGTTCATCTCCTCCGCCGCCGGTTATCTGACGTGCGGCGTGGTGGAAGGAAGCAGGACGACGCTTAAAACATACGAGCTGACGTCGGGCGATCTCGTCCGCGAAAAGGTCCTGCCCTACAGCGTCGCCATGGTATATATGGCCGATCACGATTACATGACCGGGCTTTACGCGATGTATTACATGAACGCGCAGGGCGAGGAATGCGTCGGGATCACGCAGATATCGGACGACGCCGGTGTGAACGAGGTGATGAAGCTTTCGAAAAGCGAATACCTCGACCGCGAGGAAGTGCGTCTCCTCGGCGACAAAGTCGTTTTCACCGTGCAGGATCAGGATCAGTCCGAGGATCCCTACAAGGCGTTTTACACAGTTACCGCGGGCGCGGCGGACCTTACTACGACGCGCCGCGACGGCGTGTACGAGATCGTCCGCATAGGCGGACAATACTACTCTATGTCTTTCGGCAAAAAGACGGGATATTCAAAAGTAACCTTATCAAAAACAGAGCTTAATTAAGAGGTGTATCATGACGAAATACGAACTTCCACTCAAAATAGTACACGGATTCGATTTTCCGGATACGGCGCCGGAAGACGAGATCAGAGGCTCCGTCGCGGCAAGACTCGCGTCGCTCAAGGAAAAGGGCTTCGGCGGCATCGTCACGAACGTCGCTTTCAGGGATTACCTGAAAAACGAGAGCCTTTGGCGCGTGCTCGGCATCGTGCTTGAGCAGGCGAAGGCGCTCGACATGCGCGTATGGCTTTACGATGAGGACGGTTATCCGAGCGGAGGCGCCGGCGGTCTTACGATAGACGAGGACCCTGATTTTGAGGCGCGCGCCGTAGTGATGATGCACGCTTTCATAAAACCGGGCGAATCATATACGTTCGAATTCCCGCGCGGGCACGAATATGCGCTGTCCGCCGCGTCCTACAAAGTAAAAAGCGAGGATATAACGCGCCTCGACGCGGAGCGGGCTTATAAAAGATACGACGTTTACGGCAAAACTGACGGCCTGACCGTCAGAAACGATACGGGCGGCCTGCTTTTCGCCGCGTATTTCGTCAAAAAGCACGTCTACGAGGGCACGCACGCCGAGCACAACGTATGCGAATGCCGCAGATATATAGATATAACGAATCACGACGCGGTCAGGGCGTTCATAAAGAACACCTACGAGGAATACACGAAAAGAGTCGGTTCGGATTTCGCCGGCATGAAGCGTGAAAACGGATTGATCGAGGCGATGTTCACCGACGAGCCGTCGCTGATGGGCGTATATCTGAACGCCGGGCTTTATCCGAAATCCGTCCATGACGAATACGACGACACGCTGCCGATGTTCCCTATGACGACGTGGGGCAAAAACATCGACAACCGCATGATGACGAAATACGGTATAAACATTTACGACTGTCTCGTTTATCTGTTCGGCGTCGACACCGAAAACGCCCGCGACGTGCGCAGAGCGTGGTACACGGAGATGAGTCGCCTCGCCGAGGAAGCGTTTTTCCAGCAGATATCGGACTACTGCAATTCTGTCGGGCTGCCGTTCTCGGGTCACATACTGCTTGAAGACGACATAAGACTGCACCCGATGTTCGAGGGCAATTTCTTCTCTCTTCTCCGCCATATGCACTATCCGGGCATAGATATGCTCCATTCGATCCCCGAGATCGTCTACGACTCGGCGTTCACCCCGAAGCTCGTATCCTCGATCGCCGTCAACTACGGCAGAGAGCACGTTATGAGCGAGGTCTCGGCGCACGCGCAGGGCGGAAAAGTGACTGACGATCAGATGCTCTGCTCACAGCTTCTGCAGTACGCATACGGCGTCGACACGTTCACGTCGTACTACGGCGAAAACGTAATGGACGCGGCAAAATACGACAAATACAACCGCTGTATCGGCGCCGTCGACGAGAATATGAAGGGCCGGGATTTCACGTCGATCGCTCTGTATTATCCCTATAACACCATAGCCGAAAACACCACGACGAATATCGTCGGCCTGAGCAAGGACGGCGACATGGTTAAGGTGAAGAACGCCTGCGCCGACGGACTTATGAGGACGGTGAAAGAGCTGAACGACAACCAGGCCGTGTATCATTTCGTCGATCTGGAACTGCTCGAGAAAGCCGACACGTCCGAAGGCTTCATAGATATGCCGCTGTATAACGGCGTGTTCTTCGAATCGCTGCTCATCCCACCCTGCACGCTGACCGAACGCGAAAAAGAGATCATATCGCGCATGAGATACGACGGTGTACACGTATATTTCGCCGAGGACTTCGGGTTTACGGCGGACGATACGGACGCGATAATCTGCCTCGGTATAGGGGACGCCGTGCGCGCCGCTCAGTCCGAGGGCAAACCGTTCAAGGTGACCGGCGATCACAAAGGCGTCGCCGCGCTTTACAGGAACGGCAACCTCCTGCTCGTCAACGCGGAAAACAGAGACAAGGCGATCGCCGTCGATACGGGCTCGGATACAATAGACGTATATGATCCGTTGAACGACGACTACATCTTCGCCGAAAGGAACGGAAACGCCGTATCGTTCACGCTCAAAGCGTACGCGGCGGTGATAATAAAATAATTCAGAATCAAAAAGTCGCTTCGCGATCGGGGGTCGCACGACCCTCAAGCCCGCTTGCGGACGTCTTCATTCGGGCACGCGGTGCGATGGGAAACACGATGAAACCGGAAGATATCTTCCGGTTTTTCTTTTTGCGTGCTTTTATATCGTCACGGCGCGACGAAAACGGATCGCAAAACAAAATGTTGACTTTTCTTTTCCGTATATCGCAAAAAAACAATATTCTGCGACACTACGGTGCGACAACATAATCCACCCGGCTCGTGTATGATGTAGAAAAACGGACGTATGGGGGAAGTAAAATGAAAGAAAAATCAAAAGCCGCCGCGCTCACCGGCGTGACGGCGGCCAGATCGTTTATAGGCGAGAACAGAACGGCACTGATCTGCGGCGCCGTTTACGCGGTTCTGACCGCGCTTTTCGGCGGGGCCGAGACGTTTTTTGAGACGGCGCCGCTCGGGCTTGCGTTGTTGTGTGCGGTCCGCGAGGGACTTCCGGTCGCCTCGCTCGGATTTATCGTCTCCGCGCTGATACGCGGCGGCGACGGCGCGGTCATGAACATATCCGGCGCCGCCGTGGCGCTCGGGTTCAGGTACGCTTTATCGGTCGTCCTGCGGCGCGGCAGGCTGACGGTCTTCGGGCTCGAGGACGGGCTTGCGGCGCGCATCTCCGCGTCCGTCGCCGGCGGTTTCACGGTTTCGCTCATCAGGATAATTTACGGCGGGTTCAGATATTACGACCTGCTCGCCGCGGTTTTCTATCTGCTCTGCACGGCGGGCGCGACGTACGCCTACTCGGGCTTTCTCGACCGCGAGCGGCGCGAATCGCCTTCGCGCGACGCCGGGATCGCGGCGATCATCTTCTCGTCGGTGCTGTCGCTTGCCGGCGTAACCGTCGCCGGGATCTCTCTGTCTCTTGTCTGCGCGTTCGCGCTGACGCTTGCCGCCGCGCGCAGGAAGGGAGCGCTGTACGGCGTGGTCGCCGGGTTTTTATGCGG
>JAGDCE010000152.1 GCA_017958705.1 Clostridia bacterium | reverse complement strand
GACGGCGAGCTTGCGCTTGACGCCGAGGCTCATGCGCTTCGTATCGCCGGACGGATCGAGCTCGAACAGCTCAAGAAGCTTCTGAAGGCGCTCCTCGTTCCTGTGATTCTGCATGCTCTGCATCATGCGCAGGAACTCCCAGCCGGTCAGCCCCGCGGGGCGCGCGATCTCGCCGGGAATGTACCCGACGGATTGCAGTATCGCGTCGTATTTGCGGAAGGACTCCAACCCGAAAATGCGGGTCTCGCCGCTGTCCGGCTTCGAGAAGCCCATAAGGTGACGGATAGTCGTCGATTTTCCCGCTCCGTTGGGCCCGAGGAAGCCGAAGACCTCGCCTTTTTCCACTTTGAACGACACGTCAAAAACACCGCGGCCGAAGCCGTAGTCCTTCGTCAGCCGGCTGACTTCTATCACGCTCATGGTCAACGACCTCCGTTCTCTTGCAAGTCGCAGTCATATTATAACAAAAAACGCGGCGCAGTTCAAGAGGGCGAAAGCGTTTTTTAGAGTGAGAGGAGGGAGGGGAAGGGAAAGTGAAATCGCGGCGATGCCGCGATGAAATCCGAGCAAATCTCGGATGAAATCTGTCGCCTTGGCGACAGATGAAATTAAATCCGTCCCCAAACCCGGCGAAGCCGGATTTCATCGCGAAGCGATTTCACCCGCCGAAGGCGGATTTCACCCGTCAGCAAGGACGGATTTAGTTGAAAAGCCTCGCTTTCGCGAGGCTTTTCTGGCACCCCCTGCGAGAATCGAACTCACAACTAGCCCTTAGGAGGGGCTTGTTATATCCATTTAACTAAGGAGGCGTATTCTGTTTTTCGCGGCTTTTATTATTTCAATTCGTCTTCGGTGTAAAATCCGGAATCTATGAGTATCTCTGTATAACTGTCTTTGTCCACGACTTCGGGCTCGCAGACGAACGCCGGGACGGTTAAAACGCCGTTATCATATCTTTCACTGTCGTTTATCATCACGGTTCCGCCATTGACAAGCGACTTCATCATCTCCACGGCTCTTGAAGCGAGCGTTTCCGTATCGCAGAAGAGGGACATCGACTGCTTGCCGCTCAAAATGTATTTAACGTTTTCTTTTTCGCATCCCGAGCCGGTTATGATCGGCCACGCGCCTCTATAATTGTATTCGAGCGATTTCACGACGCCGCTTGCGCAGGAATCGCTTGAACACAATACCGCGTGAAGCGTCGTGCCGTCCGAATAATTTGCGAAAATGACAGCGTCCATTCTCGACATCGCCGCTTCACCGGCCCACGCCGCCGTCGCGACCTCTTTGAAATCGACCTTACCGGAACGGACGTTAAGCTTGCCCTCGTCTATATAGCGAGTAAGCACATCCATCGCGCCCGAAAACATCATACTCGCTTTTCCGTCGCTCGGATCTCCGGCGACAAACTCGATATTATACGGACCGGCGGTCGCGTCAAGGTCCAGACTATCTCTGATATATTCCGCCTGTTTCTGACCTGTCATATACGAATCAAACGCGACGTAATAGGATACCGCGTCCGAATTCATCAGCATTCTGTCATAAGATATGACGGGAACGTTTTTTTCTTTGGCTGCGTCAAGGACGGTCCCGAGCGCCTCGCCCTCTACCGGCGCGATTATCAGATAGTTGCATCCGGAATTAAGCATATTCTCTATCTGCTCCACCTGCGTCGCGACATCGTTTGACGCGTAATCGAGAACTGCCGCGTATCCAAGCTCCGACAGCCCCTCTTTCATCAGGTCTCCCGCGCGGTTCCACACATCGTCGTCTTCGGTGGGCAGGGAAATGCCGATATTTACGATTCTGGTTCCTCCGACGGCGGGCTCGGGCGGCGCGTTTTCAGCGCATCCCGCAAATACGCCGGCGATCATGGCGAGTGCAAGCAATATAACGACGGCTTTTTTCATAATGCAGCTCCCTCTTCGGCTGTTCAGTGATGTATTATCTTACGCCGATTTCAAGTGTTTTTGCGTCTGAATAAAATATGCCCGCCGGCGCGCCTGGAACGGATCGAACGTCCGCCCCTTCGCTTATGAGGAGCTTGTTATATCCGTTTAGCATAAGAGGCGTATTCGGTTTTTTCGTACTAAGCTATTATATAACCGAAGGCGGCGGTTGTCAATATTTCTTTTCCAAATAAAACCCTTTCGCCTCTTGTAATCGGCGGCGGAATGTGCTATCATTCTTTACAGACACAAACCGAACGGGGCGAAAACATGAGCAGAAAATACAAAT
>JAGDCE010000151.1 GCA_017958705.1 Clostridia bacterium | reverse complement strand
TTTACGGCAGCCACAGCGTAAAATACGGAGTAGGCAATCCCGCGCCGAATTACAGCGAGCAGGACCCCGCTGCCTGGTATAACTCGGCTGTCGAAATACTGAAAATTTTGTCAAAAGGGATCGAAGACGATATAAAAGGCGTCAGCATCGCCGGGCAAATGCACGGGCTCGTCATGCTTGACGATGACGATAACGTCATACGCCCGGCGATACTTTGGAACGACGGAAGAAGCGTAAAGCAGACGGCGTATTTAAACGGTATCGAGGATACTTTCAATGAAACGGGAAACACGGCGTTCCCGGGCTTTACCGCCCCGAAAATACTGTGGGTCAAAGAAAACGAGCCGGAGAATTTCAAAAGGTGCCGTAAGATCTGTCTGCCGAAGGACTATCTCGCTTATATGCTCACCGGCGTTTTCTCGACCGACTTTTCCGACGCGGCGGGCATGCTGCTGCTCGACGTCGAGCATAAAAAATGGTCGCAGAGAATGTGTGAGATCTGCGGCATCACCGTCGGCATGCTCCCGAAGCTTTATGAAAGCTATGAGGTCACGGGCAGGATCAAACCGGAGTTCGGATTGAAAAACGCCGTGATGTGCGCGGGCGCAGGCGACAACGCCGCCTCCGCCGTCGGCACGGGCACGCTGTCGCCCGGCGACTGCAGCTTATCGCTCGGCACGAGCGGCACGGTGTTTCTGCCGTGCGATGAATATATTGCAGGCGCGGGAAGGATCCTGCACAATTTCTGCCACAGCAACGGCAGATATCATCTGATGGGCTGTATCCTCTCCGCCGCGAGCTGCGACGACTGGTGGACGAAACGGATCTTAAAGGGTGATTACGACAGATTCACGCTTGAAAAAGCGGCGGCCACCGGAGTGTATTTTCTGCCGTATCTAACGGGCGAGCGCTGTCCGCACAACGACGTGTACGCGCGCGGCGCGTTTGTCGGACTGTCGGCGGAGACGACGCGCGAGGATATGTGCCTCGCCGTATACGAGGGCGTCGCATACGCTCTGCGCGACTGCGTCGAGGCGGGCGGCGTCAGCGTCAGATCCGCCGTTTTATGCGGCGGCGGAGCTAAAAGCCCGCTGTGGCAGGCGGTCGTGTCAAACGTGCTCGGCGTCGATATTTACGTGACCGAGACGGAGCAGTTCGGCGCGGCGATGCTCGCGATGGTCGGCTGCGGCGAATACCCCGACCTCGTCACCTGCGCGACCACGACGGTAAAAAAGAAGCTCGCGGTAAAATATGATAAAGAAATACACGAAAAATATAACAAGGGGTTTGAGGTTTATAAAAAGCTATACCCAGTATTGAAAACTATTTATTGAGGTTTAATATGAAAAGGATAATATCTATTGTGCTTGCTTTGTTAACTTTACTTTTACTGTTATCTTGCGACATTACGTCCGAGATAACAGAGACTGTGGAAACGGAAAATGTAATAACAACAAAAACAGAGGAGGAAACGACAACAGATATGAATCCCATAATAAAAAGCGACGTTAAGGTTGAAACGTTTCAGACATCTTCCGCGTATGATACGGGTATAGATTGTAAAAACGTAAGGCTTGGTTGGCGTATAAATACAGAAAAACGCGGCATGTATCAGACTGCGTACAGATGCGTTGTTGAAGACGAGCAAGGCACTTTGGCTTGGGACAGCGACTGGGTGCAAAGCAACGAGCAGACTGGTATCGTTCCGCAAAACCTTAAACCGGAAACGATATACACCGCAAAGGTCAAAATAAGAGACGAAAACGGTACCGAATCCGATTTCGGCGAGCCGTTTACGTTTGAGACCGCGCCCGATAAGCCGGAAGGCGTGTGGATAGCCGCGGAAAGGCTGGCAAGATACGTTTTCAGCCTCGACCAGCCCGCGGCCAATATCGAACGCGCGCGTTGTTACCTCGCAAGCACCGGCGTTATCGAGATCAGGCTGAACGGCAGCAAGGTCGGCGATCTCATTTGGGGACCGCGCAAGGGCGTCTCCGATAAAGTCGCATATTACAACACATTCGACGTAACGTCTATGCTGAAAGACGGCGAAAACTGCGTCGGCGCGTACGTGAGCGGCAGCACGTATATGAATCACGACCTGTGCGGCATGCTGCGCGTAAAGTATAAAGACGGAAGCGTACAGACGGTCAGCACCGGGAAAGACTGGAAAACGTGCGCCGCCTCGGAGATCGTAAAAGATGATCTGTCGAAGGGCGAGGATATCGACCTGACGAAGAAAACGGAATGGGACACGCCGGGATTCAGAACGGATGCAAGCTGGAAGGACGTTTCAACTGTCAGCTTCGGTTCGGTCGACGGCGAACTTACGATACCCGATAACTCCGGCATTTTCACGACGTATCGGAGCTTCAGCGGAAACTACACGATAGAAGCCGTCATAACGGTCAGAAAGACCCTCGGCACCATTATGTTCGGAGCGAAGGACGGCGTCTCGAGCCCGCTTATGTGGCAGGTCACGGATTCCGGATTAAGGCTCCACAAGGTCGGCTGGACGGAGATAGACACTCCGTCTGCAAAAGGTCTCGGCAAGGACAAAAAAGTCACGATGAAGATCGAGATACTTGACGGCACGGTCACCACGTACATAAACGGTAACAAGGTACATACCGTAAACCTTCCGCAGAGCCAGACGGACGGCGCGCTCGGCATACGCTCCGCGCTGAACGAGGTCGCGTCATACGACAGGATAACCGTCACGCAAAACGGCAAAGTCGTCTGGGAAGACGAATTTGATTTTGTCGACACGGAAAAATGGAATTTCCCGGGCGAGGCGGAGATAGTCCCGTCCCCGACCGGAACGAAAGTCATAAAAGAGATAAAGCCCGTATCATGCAATGAAATAACGTCGGGCGGAAAAAAAGCCTACATACTCGACTTCGGCGTCAATATGCAGGGCTACGCAAGAATGACGTTGAAGGGCAACAAAAACGATAAATATAAAATAGAATATTCCGAGCTGCTTGACGAGAACGGCGATATATGGGCGAATACCACGGCGCACAAGCCCGTATCGACTTATACGCTGTCGGGCGGCGACGACGTGTTTGAGCCGAGATTCTTCTACACCGGCTTCCGTTATCTGCGTGTGACGGCGCCGGAAAACGAGGATTTCGATCCCGACGCTTTCACCGCGTGTTTCACAAGCGACGACGTTGTACAGACCGGATATTTCGAATCGTCGAACGAGCGTCTTGATCAGGTCTTTGAAATGTATAACGTTTCTCAGCGCTCAAATATGATGGGCAATTACACGGACTGTCCGCAGCGCGAAAAGAACGGATGGACCGGCGACGCGGCGGTCACAAAGGAATCCGCGGCTATGCTGTTGAATGATTATACGACCGCGGAGGCGTTTCTTGACGCGATGCTTATGGACGTAAAAGCCGACGGTCGTCCCGAAATAGTCGTCCCGCGTCCGTCCGGCACGGAGAGCGGAGCACAGTATGATATAACGTGGGCGAGTGCGATATTTATTTTCCCATACGAGCTTTATATGCAGACGGGCGATAAATATTATATCGAGCACAGCATAGACACGCTTATAAAAGTGTTTGAATTTGCGGCAACATACGAAAACAACGGTCTCGTCACACAAAACGTATATGGCGACTGGGTTGGGCTTGATAATGCAAAGGGACTCGTCGACAGCGGTTATCTTTCCGCCTCCTGCTACTATAACTGCGGTATGCTGTTATCAAAAATGCTTGATATAGCGGGCAGAGATCACAAAGAGCACAACGCTCATATGAAAAAGGTCTATGACGCGATACAAAAGAAATACTACAAAAACGGCTATTATGCCAAAAAGAGCCAAACCTGCAGTTCAATGGCGCTTGACTTTGACTTTGTTCCTAACGAGACCAAAGCACTTGTTCTTGATAAACTGATTGAGATATGCGACAAAAAAGGACGTGTGTTAGGAACGGGCGTACTCGGAACGAAATCCTTATATGACGCTTTGAGTGAAGCAAACGAGCATAAGCTCTTGCTTGATATGACAATATCGGCTGAAAAAGGCTCGTTCGGGTTTATGATAGACAACGGTGCGACGTCGCTTTGGGAATACTGGGACGTTGCGGGAAAGAACTTCAATTCCAACGCCGGAGACTTTTTAGCCTTCTTCGATTCGCAGAACCACGTTATGCTCGGCGGCGGTCCGGCGTGCTGGATGTTTGAAGGGCTCGGCGGTATCAGAAAAACGGGCGCGGGCTACAGAACCGTAACTTACCGCCCCGGCATTGAAAGCGGGCTTACCTACGTCAATTCTTCAATAGACGCCTTGATCGGATTATGCGTATCTGACTGGAGATATGAAAACGGCGTGCTAACATGGAATATCACTGTTCCGACTAATACGACGGCAACGGTCGTTATACCGTTATCCGACGCAAAGAGCGTGACTGAATCCGGCAAGAGCGTTTTTGAGTGTGACGGCGACGGCATAAGATACGAGGGCAGAGGCGGCGACGGCGAATTTATATACACCGTCGGCGGCGGAGAATATTTGTTTACGGCGAGCTGAGAGCCGAGGTGTTATGTATTTAAAAAAAGATATTGAGATCATACGCGATCTGTGCAAAAAGTATATGGAGATCGCGGAATCAGACAGACACGTAAGGATGCGGCGGAGGTTCAAGGATACGAACGATCTTAAAGTCGTCCGGCCGCCGCTTATAATCGAGGAGATACCGTGGCAGCAGATGAATTACGAGCACGCCCTCGACTGCGTCTGCGGGGACGCGGGACTGCGCAGCATGGAATACGGTCTGCGAGTCGCGCTTTTCCGCGAAAAGTATTTCAAGTGCGACAACTATATCGAGCCGTGCTGGGTCGTGCGGAAAGCGTTTTCGTCGACCGGGAACGGACTTGACTCGATGGTGAAGGAAAACGTGAAAAACGCACTTCACACGGATATAAAGTCGCACGAATATCACGACGTTTTAGAAAACGAAGACGCGCTGCAGAACTTCCATCTGCCGAAAGTTACGGCTTACCCCGAGGCGGATGAAAACAACGTGAACCGTATACGCGAGATAGTCGGCGACACGATCCCGGTGGTTCTGCGCGGGCACGGCATTTACGACGCGCCTTGGGACAGGATAGCGCGGCTGCGCGGCGTGCAGAGTATCTTATACGATATGTACGACCGCCCGGAATATCTGCTGAAGATACGGCAGCTTTACGCCGACGAGACGGAGTCGTATCTGTCGCAGATGGACTCCCTCGGTCTGCTTGAGAACACAGGCCCCGATCTGCACTGCACGCCCGCGTACGTTGAGATGCCGGAAGGCGATCATGACAGGAAAAGGCTGTCGGGCGCGTGGTACCGCACCATGGCCCAGATGTTTTCGACCGTTTCGCCCGACGATCTGTATGAATACGATATAAAATTCAGCATACCGGCCGCAGAAAAATGCGCCTACACGTATTACGGCTGCTGCGAGCCGCTTCACGACCGGATAGAAATCATAAAAAGGATCCCGAATTTAAGAAAGATAGGGTGCAGTCCGTGGGCTGACGTCGAGCGGACCGCGGAGCAGATAAAGGGTGATTTCGTGCTTTCAAGGAAGCCGAATCCCGCGTTCGTATCCTCCGTCGCCGACCCGGAGCAGATCAGAAAAGAAGCCGAGGAGACGGTTAAGGCGTGCCTGAAGCACGGCTGTCCGTGCGACATAACGCTGAAAGACATAAGCACCGTCGGCGACAGGCCGGAAAATCTTATCGTCTGGTCGCAGGTCGTGTCCGAAGTGCTTGACGAGTATTACGAAAAAGAATAGAGTCGGAGAAGCCTTGATATAAAACAAAACAAACGAAAGCTTTATCCGCTGTTCAAGGAGATATGATATGAGGATAATCCATAATAAAGGCGTGTGCGATCCGCACGTGCATATATTCAACGGCCGCGCGTATATGTTCACGACACACGACAGAGGGCCGGGACAGCCGATTTTCAGAATGGACGACTGGAGGATCTTTTCCTCGGACGATCTGCTTAACTGGAGGCTCGAATATACGCTTCGCCCCGAGGACACGTTTTTAGGCAAGTGCGAGGAGTGCTATGCGACCGACGCTGCGGAGCGCAACGGAAAATACTATATGTATTTTTCATATCAGCAGTATCTTATCGGCGTTGCGGTGAGCGAGAACGGACCGGGCGGACCGTACAAGGACGCGCTCGGAAAGCCGCTCATACCGAAAGGCATGGTCGATACCGCATGCTACGATCCGACCGTATTCATCGACGACGATGAGAACAAAACGCCTTACATCATGTTCGTTTTCACGTGTATCGGTAAAAAGTACTATATCGCGAGCCTGAATGAAGATATGATCTCACTGGCGGAGGAGACGAGGCCGGTGGAGCTTCAGCCGAACTGGGACAGCGACGCGTGCTGGATAGAAAAGCATAACGGGATATATTATCTGACTACGCACGAGGCTCGTTTTGCAACGTCAAAAAGCGTATATGGGCCCTATACGTATCACGGAAAATTCATGTACGATTACACGACCGATCACGGCACGTTCTTCACCTATCACAACCAGACGTATTTCACCTACGGCATACCCGAGAATTTGGGAGACGAGAAGATCGACCCGTATTACCGCACCACAAAAATAGTCTACGCGCATTTTAAGGACAACGGTGAAATCGTCACGGACGAGTTCATCAAAATAAACGGCGTCGGTCAGTACGACGCTAACTGGGACGTGATAAAGGGCGAATGGTATTTCGCCGCCTCGGACGGGATATATAAGAAGGAAAACAAAGACGGTTTTGAACTTCGCGGCATCGGAAACGGCTCGTATCTGTATTATCAGAACGTAGAGCGTATGCGTCAGAACGCGCCGATAGAGCTGCGCGTGTCTAACGGAAACGATAAGCCCTGCACGATAGAAATACGTGAGAACAGTCCGTTCGGCGCCGTGCTCGGCTGCCTCAAAGTCGGATCGACCGGCGGCTTTGACAGATTCGAAACATTTAAACTCGAACTTGAAAACACGTATGGGACGCACAACCTCTGTTTCGTGTTCAGATCTGAAGCGGAGGAGGCGGCGAGGTTCGAAGACTTCAGATTTACAAAGGTAAGACCGTAAACGGAGCAAAACGATGGAAACTATACGCAATCCTCTGCTTGATGAAAACATATTCGTTCCCGACACCGAAGCGCACGTGTGGGGCGACGGACGGATATATCTGTACGGCTCGTACGATATCCGCGGCGCAAAATCATACTGCAGCGGCGAATATCACGTGTATTCGTCGGACAATATGACGGACTGGACCGACCACGGAGTTTCCTTCCGTTTCTCCGATATCAGCTGGGCGGACGACTGCCCGTACAAAGCGCTTTACGCGCCGGACTGCGCGTATAAGGACGGCGTGTATTATCTGTATTACTGCATTCCGGACGGCAGATGCGGCGTCGCCGCGTCAGAGCTGCCGTACGGGCCTTTCAAAGACGTCTGCCGGCTCGATCTCAACGGAGAAGACGGCATCGACCCCGCCGTTTTCATCGACGACGACGGGCAGGCGTATATCTACTGGGGACAGTTCGACAGAGTGCGCTCGGCGAAGCTGAACCCCGATATGATAAGCATAGATAAAGCGAGTATCACACAGCCTTTGTCAGTTTTGGAGCACGATTTTCACGAGGGCAGCTCGGTAAAGAAGATCAACGGCAAATACGTTTTCGTTTACACCGACACTCACCGTCACAAGGACGTGAGGGCCGCCGGCATGGCGACGTGCCTCGGCTACGCCGTGTCTGATAATCCGCAGAGCGGATTTGAGTACCGCGGCGTCATAATCGACAATTACGGCTGTGACCCGGGTACGTGGAACGACCACGGAAGTATCGCGGAATTTAACGGTCAGTGGTACGTCTTCTATCACCGTTCAACGCACGGCTCGGAGTTTTCGCGTCACGTCTGCGCGGAAAAAATCGAAATAAGCAAAGACTGCCGCATAAACGAGGTGAAGATGACCTCCGGCGAGTTCAGGACGAAAGAATTTATAAAGGCGAATTACGCCTGCGCTCTTTACGGCGCCGTCAGGATCGGCGGCGAACGGCTCGGGCTCGTGGGCGCTAAGCCGGGCGACCGCGCGGTATACCGCTATATAACGCTTGAAAACGCGACCGGCTTCAGAGCAGACGGCGAAGGCGGACCGGTAAACGTATACGCCGGCGGCAGACTTATCTGCCGCGGCAAAGCGGACGGGCGCGTATACGGCTTTGAATGCCTCAGCGGCAGATTTGAAATTGAAATAGAGTTCTGCGATCGCCGGTGTCTGTACGGCTTTGAATTTCTGTAGAGGATCGAATTATGGGCAGCATCATATATTTTGACCGCCCGGCTGATTCGTTTGAAGAAGCGCTTCCGCTCGGCGGCGGAAAGCTCGGAGCGATGATATACGGCGGCACGGCGGAAGAGCGCATAAGTCTGAACTGCGACGAATTGTGGACGGGATTCCCGCGCGACGACAACAAAGACGCGTACGGCGATTTTCTCCGCGCGCGTGAGCTTGCTGTGTCCGGGGATGAAAAGGGGGCGGAGGAGCTGATCGAGGAGAAGATCTGTTCCCCGTCCGTTCAATCATATCAGCCCGCAGGATATTTTCTGATAAAAAGGGACGTCGCCGGCTACAGCGATTACAGGCGCACGCTTGAGCTTGACACGGCGACGGCGAAGGTCGCGTACCTCTCTGGCGGGGACGTATTTGAAAACACGTATATAACTCCCGCTCACAGCGGCTGTCTTGCCGTGAGGTTTTCATCTGACCGGAAATTTCGCTTGCGGATCGGCTTCGTCTGCCCGTTAAGGCACACGCAGTGCTGCAAAAACGGCGTTTTCTTCACAGACGGCGAATGTATGTACGATTCGGCGCAGAACAGAGACGCGGACAAATCGCACGACAGGGATTACTCGGACAATGAGTCCGAGCGCGGCATCCGTTTCCGCGTCGCAGCCGCCTGCGACACCGACGGCTGCACGGAAGTGCGCGAAGACGGGATAGAAATAAAAGACGCGTCCCGCGTCGTTTTGTACGCCGCCGTCGAAAGCAGCTTCGCCGGATACAAAACGCATCCGTATTTAAACGGAAAAGAATATAAAAACGCCGCCGTCGGAAAAGCAATGAATGCAAAAGCGGCGGGTTTTGACGCGCTGCTTAAGGAACACGTATCCGACTACAAATCATATTTTGACAGAGTCAGCCTTGAGATCAACGGCGGCGACAGATCCGATCTGCCGACGGATAAGCGACTTTCGGCGCATCAGGCGGATGGATCGGATACCGGGCTGTATAAGCTCTTGTTCGATTTTGGCAGATATCTGCTCATCTGCGGCTCGCGCCCCGGATCTCAGCCGCTTAATCTGCAGGGGATCTGGAACGAGCACGTAAACCCGCCGTGGAATTCCGATTACACCGTAAACATCAACACGGAAATGAACTACTGGCCGGCGCTTGTGACCGATCTGCCGGAAATGCAGGAACCGCTTACGCGGATGGTAAAAGAGCTGTGCGAAAGCGGAACGAAAACGGCGCGAGATTATTACCGCGCGCGCGGCTTCTGCGCCCATCACAACACTGATATATGGCGCGCCTGTCAGCCGGTGCGCGGCCGCGCGGTCTGGTCGTTCTGGCAGATGTCCGGCGGCTGGCTGTGCAGACATTTATACGAGGAATACGAGTATTTCGGAGACGAAGCGTTTCTGAAAGACACGGCGTATCCGGTAATGCTTGAAGCGTGCCGGTTTTATCTCGATATGCTGACGCCCGACAAGGACGGATATCTCGTTATGGCGCCGTCGACTTCACCGGAAAACGTTTATCTGTGCGACGGCGGCGCGTGCTCCGTCAGCGTCACGACGGCGATGACGATGAGCATTATAAAAGAGCTTTTTGAAAACACGCTGAATGCGGCGGCGGCTCTTTGCGATGAAAACGGCGACGTAAAGGCGATCCGCGCGGCTCTGCCGCGGCTTCTGCCGTTTAAGACCGGATCTGACGGCAGACTGCTCGAATGGTACGACGAGGTGCCCGAGGCGGAGCCCGGTCACCGTCATCTGTCGCACCTTTACGGGCTGTACCCGGCGAGGCTGATAACGCCGGAGCGGACGCCGGAGCTTGCCGAAGCCGCGAGGCGTTCGCTTGAAGCGAGAGGCGACGAGGGTACCGGCTGGAGCCTCGCCTGGAAGATAAACCTGAGAGCGCGGCTTTTCGACGGCGACCGCGCGAAAAAGCTGCTCGATATGCAGCTGAGACCGGCGACCGCGTCGAGCGGAGGGAGCTATCCGAACATGTTCGGCGCTCATCCGCCGTTTCAGATCGACGGCAATTTCGGCGCCTCGGCAGGCATAGCTGAAATGCTTCTGCAAAGCGACGGAGAAACCGTATGGCTCCTCCCCGCCCTGCCGTCCGACTGGCGCTGCGGCGAGATCAGAGGGCTTCGCGCAAAGGGCGGCGCCAAAGTCGACATAAAATGGGAGAACGGCAGAATAACGCATTACGAGATAAAAGGCGAAAAGCCCTGCCGTGTGATCAAATGCAGATAAACGGAGACGATATGGAAAAATTCAAAGACAAAACGCTGACACCGGATGAAAGAGCGCGCGACCTGCTCGGCAGGATGACGCTGTCGGAAAAGATACTTCAGTTGTCAACTCAGATAATATTCGACGTTTTCGGTGACGAGTACGCAAACAAACGCGATTTCCGCCTCGGAAGCTTCCGAAACCCCGGGCATTTCATGCACTGGAAAAATAAAAAGACGTCGGCGCCGTCAGAGGTCGCTCATTTTATAAACGAAGACGTGAGAAAGTCCGTTGAGGCGAGCCGTTTCGGCATTCCGCCGATAGAAAACGGCGAGGCGCTTCACGGCGCGCAGTGGGGCATGGCGACGTGTTTCCCGCAGCCGATAGCGCTTGCGGCGACGTTTGACAAAGAGCTTGTATCCGGGGTCGCCCGTATCATCGGCAAAGAGGTCGCGGCGGCCGGCGTCAGGCAGGTCTTCGCGCCGGTCGTCAACGTCTCCCGCGACTGCCGCTGGGGGCGCACGATGGAGACGTTCGGCGAGGACGTGCTTTTATGCTCGGATATGGGCGAGGCGATGTGCCGCGGCTTTCAGAACAGCGGCGTCATAGCGTCGCCGAAACATTTTGTTGACAACTACGCCGACGGCGGGCGCGATTCGAACGAATCGCATTCGTCGTGGCGCACGCTTTACGAGGTGTATCTGCCGCCGTTCAAGCGTTGTTTTCAGCGCGGCGGCGCGATGTCCGTCATGGCGGCGTACAACGCGGTCGACGGCGTGCCGTGCTCGTGCAGCAGAAAGCTTCTGACCGGTATCCTGCGCAAAGAATGGGGATTCGACGGCTTCGTCGTCTCCGACTACAACGGAGTCAGGGACGTGTGCAATGCGCATCAGATCGCGGACAGCGAGGCGAAGGCGACGGCGATGTGTATAAAAGCGGGGCTTGACGCGCCGCTTCCCGACAGCTGTGAGAAAAACGTGCTCGAGGCGATCGAAAAAGGCTACCTGACGGAATCCGACGTGGACCGCGCGGCGGAGCGCATATTGAAAGCTAAATTCGCTGTCGGATTGTTCGATGATCCGTACGCGGACGAGGACAAGATCGACGGTCTGATCCGCTGTGAAGCGCATAAAAAAGCGGCGCTTCACGCCGCGCGGCAGTGTCTGGTACTGCTCAAAAACGACGGCGTCCTGCCGCTCGATAAATCCGCCGTGAAGACGCTCGGCGTCTTCGGCAAAGGCGCTGATATCGTGCCGGTCGGCGACAATTATTCCGGTCCTTATCAGGGCTGGCGCGCCGACGACGCGTACACGCCGCTCGGATATTTAAAAGCGTTTTTCGGCGGCGACGTCAGGATAATTACCGGCACGGACGATCAGATACCGCAGCTCGCGCCGAACTGCGACGTATGTCTTTACTTTACGAAAATGCTCGAGGGTGAGGGGCGCGACAGATGCAATATCCGGCTGTCGGGTGAAAAACGTACGTCTGATATCAAAAACGCCGGAGGTATGATAGTAGATCAGGCGAAGGCGGAGAGCGGCGCGGATCAGGAATCGGCTATCGTCGCCATGGCAAAAGCGAACCGCAGCTGCGCCGTGATCCTGCTCAACGGCGCGCCGATAGACATGACCGGCTGGATAGAAGACGTCCCGGCGGTGCTCGAGGCGTGGTATCCGGGCGAGCAGGGCGCGCAGGCGATCTGCGAGGCTCTTTTCGGGCTTATCGACCCGTGCGGCAAAACTCCGATGTCGTTTCCGAAATCGGTCGGTCAGCTGCCGCTGTACTACTCGTTCAAGCCGAGCGGCCGCGGCTATCACTACAACGAAAACGACGGAAAACCGCTTTTTGAATTCGGATTCGGGCTTTCATACACGCAATTCCGTATAGACAACGTGAGCTGTTTTGCGCATGACGACGGGCTTACGGTGGAGTACGATATAGTGAATACCGGCAACCGCGACGGCGCGGAGGTCGTGCAGATATATATGCAGAGCAGAAACTGCGGCGTCGTCAGACCCGTATCGGAGCTTAAAGCGTACCGTAAAACACGACTTCATCCGGGCGAGAAAAAGCGCGTCGCGATAAAGCTCGACTCCGAGGCGTTCAGCTATTACGACGAGGCGCTTGACTACGGTATGTTCGACGGCGACCACACCGTTATGCTCGGCGTGTCGTGCAGTAAGATTCTGCAAACGTTCGAGGTGTCCGTCAGAGACGGCAGACTGTACGTCGGATAACGCGCTCCCGGACGCCTGATTGGAAAAAAACAAAAGAAATTTCAAAAAACACTTGCAAAAACGAAAACAAACGTGTATAATATATCTGAATATGATACGCGTCATATCAAATCACGTTCATTTTGTGTCATACACAACAAAATAAACAAACGAAAGGATCAGACAAAATGAAAAAGATCATTGCAACAGCGATAGTCGTCCTCATGGCGGCGGCGCTCTGCACGACCGCGTTCGCCGCGAGCCACGCTCCCGAATACAAGGTCGGCGATACTCTCGTCGACGAAAAGTTTGACGGCGAGGATCTCGGCGAAGCGTTCGCAGGCTGGGCGGGCTACAAGCTCGAAGACGGAAAGATCCATCTCGGTTACAGCGGTAACTGGGTAGAATCTTCTCCCGAATTCCACACTGTCGCAGCATACTCGAACTACTACGCATCCTTCAAGATCGCCGGCGCTCCCCGTGACTGCTATTACGGCTTTGCGCTCCGCGCTCCCGAAGGCGAACACGGCGGCCTTATGAACGGCGGCAGATTCGGCGTTCCGTCTCCCGACGAAATGAGCACCGGTCTTGCGATCGACCTCTACGGCGCGGCGAACTCCACGCTCGGCGATAAGATCGGCATCACGTTCTGCAACGGCGCCCGCAACGGCGACGCTCCCGCGTTCATGGTAGACCGTCCCGAAGGTTTCGGCGACGGCAGCGAAGCTCTTGTCGAAGTCGTCGACACCGGCGACGTGATCACCATAATGATCAACGGCAAAGAGATCGTGACGATCGAGCTTTCCGAACAGGTCGACGGCGCCTACACGAAGGCCGCTGCATACAAGGCTGACGGCACCGAAATAGGCAAATTCGACGTAAGCGTTCTTGCGGCCGGTTCCATCGTTTTCTATCAGAGAAACGACTACATCACGGTCGACGACCTCAAGATCGCAGCTCTGACCGCAGGCGATGAGGGACAGCAGGGCGGCGAGGAACAGCAAGGCGGCGAAGAACAGCAGGGCGGCGAAGAACAGCAGGGTGCTGCTAACCCCGGCACCGCTGACGCGGCCGTCATAGCGATAGCGGCTGTTGCCTGCATAGCTCTCGCGGGTATCGCGATCGCTAAGAAAGTCAGATAATCTGACCGCATAATAAAGGAGCCGACGCACACGCGCCGGCTCTTTTCATTTGCGTTATTTATCCTTTGTAATCTATCTTTAAACAGCCTTGCCCGCTCAGTTTTTCGCTCAGTCCGTCCGGCTGATGACCGCCGATGAACAGCGTCGTTTTCCCGTCCGGCGTCACGCGCTCACCGTCCGGCAGCACCGCTTTGATGAATTTCTTGTCGGCCGTGACCCGGACCGTTTTTTCGGCGCCCGCCGGGATCTCGTTCGCGCCGACGGCGCAGAGACGGTATTTCGGCGTCTTCGTCCGGCTGTCTTCAAAGTGAGCGTATACCTGCGTTTTTTCGACGACGTCACAGCCTCCCGTGTTTTTCAGCGTGATCTCAAGCGTCAGCACGTCGTCTTCGTCGGATATGACGCTCGCTTTTTTATACTCGACTTCGGTATACGACAGACCGTAACCGAAAGGATATAGCGGCTCCGTATCTCCGTACGCGTAAGTCCTGCCGTCCATCGAATACTCCGAAATATCCGGCAATATCGCGTCGCCTTTGTAAAACGATATCGCCAGTCTGCCGGACGGGCAGACGTCGCCGTGCAGTATTTCAGCCGCCGCCAGACCTCCGAGCGCGCCGGGATACCAGAGATGAAGCACGGCCTTCGCGGCTTTGTTGACCTTTTCGCCAAGATCGGCGGCGGATCCGCACATCACGAGCACGACGACGTTCTCGCATATGTCGCAGACGGCCTCCGCCAGTCTTATCTGTGATTTCGGCAGATAAGACGTCGTTCTGTCGCCGCGGTAGAATCCGTCGGCCTCGTAATTCATCTCTTCACCCTCGATCGAGCTGTCAAGTCCGAGGCACAGTACGGCGACGTCCGCTTCCGAAGCGGCGGCGAGCGCGCCGCTCAAAAGCTCCTCCCCCTCGTATCCGCGCGTCGATACCATGGCGGAGCCGGTGGCGACGGAGATCTCGGATCTGTCGAACACGCGGCGTATGCCGTCGGCGACGGTGATATATTCCGGAGATCTTCCGTTATAGTTTCCCTCGAGCGCTCTGACGGAGTTCGCGTTCGGGCCTATGACCGCTATGCGCCTGTATTTGTCCGCAAGCGGCAGAAAGCTTTTTTCGTTTTTTAACAGCACGATGCTCTGCCGCGCGGTCTTCAGATTCAGCTCGCGGTGCTTTTTGCAGTTGACGGTGCTGTAAGGCACGTCGAAATAAGGCCTTTTCTCCTCGAATTCGCCGAGCAATGCGCGGATCGTGTAAAGCCTTACCGCCGCTTTCGTTATGTCGTCTTCCGTTATAAGGTCGTGCTCGTACGCGTCAATCAGCTTTTCATAAGTGTTGCCGCAGTTCAGATCACAGCCTTTTTTCAGCGCCAGAGCCGCGGCTTCCTCGGCGGTCTCGGTATAGTGGTGGCCGTTTGCAATGTCGCCTATCGCGCCGCAGTCGGAGACGAAATAACCGCGGAAACCCCACTTTTTGAACAGGACTTCCTCCATAAGATACGAATGCGCGCAGCACGGCTCGCCGTTCGTCCTGTTGTACGCGCCCATGACTCCGGCGACGCCGGCGCGGACGCACGCCTCGAACGCCGGAAGATACGTTTCCCACATATCCTTCATGCTCGCTTTCGTATCGCAGACGTGGCGGCTGTATTCCGGACCGGAATGGACCGCGAAATGTTTGGCGCACGCGGCGGCTTTGAGAAACTCACCGTCGCCCTGAATGCCTTTGACGTACGACACGCCCATGCGTGACGTAAGATAAGGGTCTTCGCCGAACGTCTCCTGCCCGCGCCCCCATCTGCCGTCGCGGAAGATATTTATGTTGGGAGCCCAGAAAGTGAGACCTTTATATATCCCGCGGTCGCCGAACTGCACGTTTTTGTTGTATTTCGCGCGCGCCTCGTCGGAAACGGCGTCGCCGACTTCATAAATCAGCTCCGGGTTAAACGTCGCCGCCATGCCTATGGCCTGAGGAAAGACCGTCGCAGTGTCGGCTCTCGCCACGCCGTGCGCCGCCTCGTTCCACCAGTTGTACTCGTTAATACCGAGCCGTTCTATTGCCGGAGACGTGTATAACAGCTGAGAGATCTTCTCATATACCGTCATGGCGGAAACGATGCTCTCGGCCTTCTTCTCTGCCCGTTCAAAATCCATCTTTTTCACAGCCCTGCCCTCCCTACGCTTTTCAGGATATCGACGCACGGTGCCGGGATCCTTCCGAGGTGATCCGGACCGACGTTCAAAAGATAATTGCAGCCCATTCCGTTCAGCTTGTTTTTGATGCGAAGTATCTCCTCCGCCGTTTTCCAGTTGCAGTCGTAGTATTTATATCCCCACGAGCCGTTCATAGTGCACGGCGATTCATAGAGCTTTCCGGCGCTGTGCTTATCCGGGATGAAATTATCGTCAGCCGATTCATAATCGCCGCGTCCGTTTCCGATACGTGAATTCACAAGACAGTCCGGCTGATAAAATTTAACCATGCGGTAAAGCTCGTCGCTCTGCTCCGGGGTCAAAGTCACCGGGACGTCGAACCAGATAAGGCACAGATCGCCGTAATTCGTCAGGATCTCTTTGACCTGCGGTTTTATCTTCTGCTCAAAGCATACGGAATAATCCTTGTGCGCGTCGTCCGGATAGTCCCAGTTGTTCGTAAGGTACGCGGCGTTATCGCACCAGACTTTTCCCATCGTGTACCCGCCGCCGTGCGGATGTTCCCAGTCGAGATCCTGCGAGTAATACAAGCCGAGCTTCAGACCGTGCTTTCTGCACGCATAGGCAAGCTCCGCGACGACGTCGCGCCCGAAAGGCGTGGCGTCGACCACGTTATAATCCGAAACAGCTGACTTGAACATGGCGAATCCGTCGTGGTGTTTTGAAACGAATACCATATATTTCATACCCGCGCTCTTCGCCGTCAGCACCCATTCCTCCGCATCGAAGTATACCGGATCAAAAGCGCGGCAAAGCTTTTTGTAATCGGAGAGCGGGATGCGGAAATACTGCTGCGCCCATTCCGCGATATAATCATCCATGCGGCGCCCTCTCCATTCGCCTCCGAGCAGAGAGTAAAGGCCCCAGTGTATCATCATGCCGAATTTCGCGTCGACAAACCATTTTTTCATATCAAACCGTTCCATATGGATCCGAGCTCCCTTTATTTATTCTGCAGTAATTCGAGATTACGTTCGATAACGGCTTTGCCGCGCCACGCGTAGGCGCGTTCCGCAAACCGCCCGTCGGTCATGCTTTGCAATATGTCCGGCGTGAGATACGGCGTTCTGTCTTCGTAAAAGAAACCGATCGGCGTGACGGCGCCGTTTTTAACGGCGGCGAGGGAGTACGGGCAGACGTCCGCGCAGATATCGCACCCCCACGCGGAACCGTATTCCAGAACGTACGCTATCTCCTCCGGCGTCAGCTCGCCTTTCTTCTGAGTCACGGCGGACAGGCATTGACGCCCTTCCTTCGCCGGGCAGGCAGCGCGGCATTTGCCGCAGTGGCAGCAGAAAGACGTACGGTCGGCGCCGTACTCGAACTCCGCGTCGGAATATATCGCACCGATGAAGACGTAGCTGCCGTATTTTTCGTTTATCAGCATACCGCTGTCGCCGATCATGCCGAGCCCGGCGTACGACGCCGCCCTGACCTCGTTTATCGGAGACGAGTCGGCCATGCCGCAGAACGACGCGCCGTATTTTTCCGAAAGCGTCTCACATACACCGTCGAAAAGCCCGCGCATGAACAGATGGTAGTCACGCGACACGGCGTATTTCGAAATATTCCTCTTCTCCTCCCCGGCGTAGTACGGAACGAGAAAAACAATGACAGAC
>JAGDCE010000150.1 GCA_017958705.1 Clostridia bacterium | reverse complement strand
GACCGGCAGCGATCAGACGACCGTAACGGTGTCTGGAGACGTGACCGCGGAGCCGGATGATCTGCCGGCGGTGCCCGGTTCGACGGAATTTCCGGTCAGCGAAAGATACAAAGAAAAAGTGACCGAAAAAAATGGCGTCGCATCATTTTCCGGTTTGCGAATGAAAATAGAATACGACAGCCGTTTTTACGGATACCAGAGTCTGATCAACCGGGATCTCACGCGTTACGGTGAATCATTTCAGCTTCGCAACTGCACCGGTCTTCCGTCCGAAGGGCAGTTTGCAGGCGCGGATCTTAACGGAGACGGTTATGATGAGTTTTTGACGTATAAAGACGGCTATGTTACCGTGACCTCCCTATCAATGACTGAAAAAAAGACCGCAGTGTATTTCCCTTCCCGAACGACTCTTTTCAAGCCGGCGGACCTCGGTCGTTTTGAAGTCGGCGAAGGACTTACGCTTATAGGCGCGGGTGATTTGAACGCGGACAATTACAGCGATATTGTATTCACAAAAGACGGCTTCGTTGTGATTTATAAAGGACATACGGGGGGCTTTACCTCGGAGATCATTCGCTTTGATCGGGAAGGTAAGTTTTGCTGCGGAGATTATAACGGTGACAGCAGGACCGATATTATAGTCGTCAATAACGGCAACGCCGATTGCTTTACATATGAAAATGGCGGACTAACAGAATGCGGTGCCTGTAAAGTGCCGGTCCCGGAAGGCATAGTCAACGTTTTCTTCGGTGATATGAATTGCGACGGCTTTGCTGATATTATATATCTGACTGAAAAAAACAGCGATTCATATTTACTGTCGTATTTCGGCAACGGCGGCGGGCGCTTCGGTTCACCCGAAGGGGAGGACAACAAAAATCTTTACGCGGAAGCAAAATTATCAAAGAACGCTGTGAATATCGCGTGTGCGGATTTCACCGGTACCGGTATTGCCAGCTTTGCCGGAACGTTTAAGACAACCGGAGGAACCGGTGTTGTATTCAACAACGGAGAACCGGCTTACGATTATTCCGTCTACGGTATGCGCGTCAACGGCGAATACAGGATATATTCCGGCTGCCGCTGGAGCGACGCGAATTACAAAAACAGCGACGGCGACCACGTGATGCTCACGACCTCAAAGGACGGTAAAACGTGGAAAAAATATATAGACGCGCCGATGTTCATGCTCGGATGCGAGCTCGGTATCGATGAATGGTGGAGCGACAACACGCTCGAACCGGAGGTGATATACGTCGACGGGAAATATCATATGTACTGGCAGTGCTCGTATATAACGCCCGAGGGCAACTACGGCGACAAGATCGGATACGCCTCGTCGGACGACGGCGTGCACTGGGAGCGCAAGACGGATGAGCCCGCCGTGATCTGCACTGATCCGGAGGTCGGCTTCAACCACGAGGAGGTGCTGTACGTTCCGGACGACCCGGACGGCAAGCCCTACTGGATGTATACCGGTCATTTTGTAAAAGGCGCGTTCAGAGGATACATACGCATCAGGTCGGCTGTGCCGGACAGATTCGATTACAGCGATCGCGAGGGCACGGACGGTTTCTCTCAGATCGGAAATCAGCTCGCATACTTCACGGATGACGACGGCAGGCGTATCTTCGTCCGCATCACGTTCTCGGACGCGGCGGAAGAAGACGGACAGAAATACTGGCGCCCGACGCTCTGGCTCTCCGACGACGGGCTGAGGTTCGTATCGAGCAGCGGCTGCACGCTCGCGGGCGTCGACGTCACTGACCCGAGGACGGAGAACAACAGGAATATGTTCTTCCTCGGTATGATAACGGAGAACGGCACCGGGGAGATCAAAAGAAACGAAGACGGAACGTATACGATAATTTATCTTGCGACGACGTGCAAAACGTCCGTCGCACCGGAAATATTCAGCGCGGAGGTAGGATACGGCGAGATGACGTTCAGTATTTTGAACTACGGATCCGCTGACGTCCCGACTGAGGATGCGCTCGTCATCGATTTCAATACAGCCGAAGGTCAGGCAGCGGGTACGTTCTTCGGAAGAGGATGCAAATATGCGGAAGATGCCGGCACCGACGGAATCGTTATCGCGTATCTTGAAAATTTCGCTCCGGACGGATCCGAAGCGACGGTCAAAACCGAAGGAGGTCTTTTCGGCAACGGTATAGCCGTTAAATTTGATTCCGGTGCGGACGGCGAGGCGACGATCGTCGCAACGCTGATCTGTCCGGACCATATCAACGGCGCCGCCGACTACAGGCTGTATCACAGCACAAACGATGGCGAATACGTAAAAGAAGAGCTGAACGAGGTACAGGATCACGTATTCTTTGACTATACCATAAAGGTAAACGTCAAAAAAGGCGAGAATACGATCAAATTTGTACAGGGCGTTAATCCCTGGGGCAACGGTGAATGCGGCAACGGCTGGAGAGTCGATATTGCAAAACTGGCAATAGTTCTTCCGTAATTGTTTGAGATCGCGCAGAGTTCCGCCGCCGTTCCGACACAAGCAAAACCGCAATGATACGTTTACGGGCGTTGAGACAAAATCTCAACGCCTCTTTTTATCATGGCTTATCCATAATGATCAAAATTTAACGTTTTAAACAGGTGATAATCCACAAACCGATGAGCTTATTTTTATCTATTTTGCACATTAATAACACGAATCGAATCTGTTATACTGATAGTCGTTGCAGGAGCGGTTGCCGGAGCCTGTCTGTTCTCCGTCATCGCGCTGCCGGATATCAGAAAGAAAAAAATCAAATAAACGATCATCAGATATCGGGAGGTCATTATGGAAAAAGTAAGAATAGGTGTATTCGGAGCAGGTCGCGGTATGAGTATGGTAAACCAGATCCTGTCAGGAACAGAAGGAGAGCTTGTCGCCGTGTGCGATAAATACAAGCCTTCTCTTGATAATTGCAGAAACACGGCGGAAGCGGCGGGAATGAACGACGTCGCTTATTATACCGATTTCGAAGATTTTATCAG
>JAGDCE010000149.1 GCA_017958705.1 Clostridia bacterium | reverse complement strand
GTACTTTTTTTCCGCTTCCTCAATGGCGCGCCGGTCACGGTCAAAAAACAGCTTTATTATGTATTCGTCAGCCGACATAACATCCTCCTTTTTCTGTTTTCATACAATAAGACGCAAAATCAAACGGATTTTAAACCGTTTTGCTTTAATTTTCGATAATTCTTTAATGCGGTGGAATCATGCTTCCGCCATCCGGTTCTGAATAAAATAATAAACCCGAAAGCCGATATTCGCTTCCGGGTTTTGGTTATTCTATCCCCTCAATGAGTATCATGGCGAAACTCTCGTACGGAACGTACGTGCTGAGCTCCTCGACACTCTGTCTGTCGAGCACGCAGAGCTCTTCTCCGCTCCACAGATCGGTCACGCGGTAAGTCTTATATCCGTCTATACCGCAGTCGGCAAGCGGGACCGTGGCGGTAAAGTACGGATTTGCAGTCTCGTTGTTGTTCGGAAGGATCAGCACGGCTTTGTTTCCGGCGTATCTCGCGTACGCGGTCAGACCGGCGTCCTGTGCGACTACAACGGCGCAGACGTTCGTTTTTCTGTGATCGTCGGGCCAGTACTCGAATATATCCTTATACGTGCGGCGCACGGCGATCATGCGCTTCACGTCCTCGAGGAAGCGGCGGTTCGACGGCTTCTCGGCGTCCTCGTACTGTACGGTCATATCGTACTGCACGGCAGGCTGCCACGTACAGTTGAACTCGTCGCCCATATACCACAGCGGTATGAACGGCGCCGTTATCGCGGCGTAGCCTATGCGCAGGCGGTTGCCTTTGACGATGCGCCGCTGATAATCGTGATTCGTTATGCAGTTCGTATAATACTTCGCGCTGCCGGCCTTTTTCGTGTTCTGCACGGATGCGGCGCCGAGGCCTTTGCCGGTCTTCACTGACTCGACTATATCGAGCCCGCCGTCCACGTACCACACGAGCGGATCGGAATAGACGCCGCCGCGGTCCTTAACCGCGTACCAGAGCACGCCGTCCTGCTCGAAATCATACGTTCTTCTGCGGTCGGAGCCGTCCTCCGAGATTATGATCACATATTTTCCCTGATCCGCGAGCCGTTGCCTGACGTCTTCAAACAGAGCGTATCCCGTATAATTCGGTTCGCAGTCGCAGCGGAAACCGTCCGCGCCGGTCTTCATTATGTTTTCTATGCAGCGCTGTGTGAACCACTCCTTGAGTTCTTCGTTTTTCCAGTTGAACGCGTCGTTGCCCCACGCCTCGCCGGAGAACCAGTCGGGATGAGATTTCGTCAATTCCGTGCCTCTCATGACGCCCCAGGTTATGACGTCGAACAGCACGTATATGCCTTTCTCGTGCGCGTGATCGACGAATTTTCTCATCTCTTCCCAGCCGCGTTCCTGATCGGACGTGCCGGTCAGATTCTCGCCGATCCTGTGTACGCCGGTGTTTCCGTAGCCGTTGCCGCCGGGGCCGTATTCGTATATCGGCGTAAGCCATACACAGTTGACGCCGGCTTCGGCGTAGAAATCGAGCAGATCGTAAGAATTGCGCAGCTGACCGCCGATAGATGCGGTGAGCGGTCTGAGTTCGACTATGATGAGGCTGTCGATCCATTCCGGCGACATTATCTTGCCTTTACCGTTCGTGTCGATCAGGCTGACCTCGCTTGAAGGGATATACGACAGATAGCCGGAGTTATCTATTTTGTCTCGCGCGTAATTGTACGAGAGGATTTCGCCCTCGGGCACGGAAAGCGTCATATCCGTGCCGAACGTGTATAAACGCAGAAACGCTTCTACCGCGGCCGTCGCCGCGACTCCGCTTCCGGACGCGAATATCACGGAATCCTTGCCCGCGGTTATGCTCCAGTCGTCGCGCGTCCCGCTCTTTTTGAACACGACGGAGATCTCCGCACTACCCGGAGTCCGCGAGATGGTGCAGCCGTATCTGTATTCAAGCGCCGACGTGAGCTTGCCGGCAGCGTTCGGGTACGCGTCGTCATCGCACGTTACGCTTATTTTCACGCTCTGAGAGTCGATCAAAACGATCCGCGCTACGTTCATTTCTTCCTCCGTTTCGCTGTCGGTATCGGTATGCGCGGCGGCTTCCGTCGTTTCGTCAGTTGTGTCTGCGCCGTTGCCGGAGCAGCCGCAGATCCCGGAAAATAAGAGAGCAATAAGAATAACAAGGCTGAATACTCTTGCCGGTATTTTCATATCATTCTCCTTTTTTGATCTGCAGGACCCGCTCAAGATTGTATTTTTCAATGAATTCCTCGAGACACAGCCCCTCGTCGTGCATCTTCGTCGCCGCGTATCTTCCGACGTAGCGAAGCGTCCACGGACGAAAACCGACGCCGGTGACGGACGTCTTGTTTTTCGGATATCTGATTATGAATCCGTATTTATAAGCGTTGTTCAAGAACCATTTATAAGTGTTCGTATCGGCGTAAGATGAATCCTTGTCGCCGAAATACGCGTCGACCGACAGGCCGAGCAGGTTTTCGTCAAGCGACGGATCCTTGCCCTCCGCTTCCTCGAACGTGCGATAAGCGCTGTACACGTTGAAACGCTCGTAGCCTTCGACTCCGCGGACCTCGAGGAACATCGCCTCAAGCGCTCGCGCGGCGTCGCGCCGGAGCATCAGCGGCTCCTTGACCGACGGCGACTGTATCACTATCTGCGTCAGATCGTCGTAATACATCGTCGACACCGCGCGGTGATCCTCGTTTATAACGCTGATATACGCGTAAAGATTGTGCGGGTTTATAGAATCGTAATAATCGGTGATATCTACTTTATACGTCGCCTCGGGTATCTCGTCCTGCAAAACGTTTTCGTCGAGCGGCGCGAGCACGACGGCTTCCTTGAGCTTGAAAGAGATCGCCTCGTACTGTGCCGGCACTCCGCTGATCTTGTAATCGTATTCGTTGAGTATGCGCTTGTAGACCTTGATCTGCGCGCCCTCGTTCTCCGTTTCGGGTTTGTATTCACAGACGATGCCGGTGGAGTACGATGAGAAAAAACTGATCGGTATATAAAGCCTGCCGTTGTCGTCGTAATACGTCTTCGCCTGAAGACGAACGTCGTTTTTATTTACCGAGGCGCTGTTCGTGCCGACATTGAACAGTACCGTGTCGTTGCCCTTGTCGGGCGAGATGTATTTTATCTGATCCTTCGTACCGGTGACGGTAAAACCGCACAAAACGACTATGTCGTCGCCGCAGACGTACACCACGTCGTCTTTTATAAGCGAGTCATACGCTACGCGCGTTGCGGTCTGCGCGGAGCCGACCTGATACAGTACCTTTTTGTGCGATACGTCTTTGTGCCATCCGACGGCTAACCGCGCGACGCCGTAGATCAAAAACGACAAAAGGATCGCCGCGACGAGCGCGGTCACTATGTAGAGAAGCGTACGCGACGCGATGATCTTTGCCGCGGCTTTGATCTCCGCGCGGTTCTTACGCTCTTTTTCTGCCGCTTCGTGTTCTTTTTCGTACTTTTTCTCTATCTCTTTGCGCCGGTCGGTCTTTATCCGGCGGCGCTCTTTATCTGTGTCTTTTTTATACGGTTTGCCGTATTTCGGATGGATCTTAGCGTGCTTTTGCGCGTCGCTCTTCTCTTCTTTTTTCTTCTTCTCTTTCTTCTCCGGCTGTTTTTCCTGCACCTTTGTCTCGGGCTTTTTCTTTTTGTCCGCCGGCGCCGTCTTTTTCTTTTTCGCCTTCTTTTCCTGTTCGGCGGACAAAAGAGCTGCCTCGGCGGCTTTTGCGGCGGCCTCGGCAGCTTCTTTTTCTTCCTGCTGTTGCCTGAGGCGCTCTTTCTCCTGCTGTTGCTGCAGTGCGCGTTTGTGGCGATACATGAATTCGAACTCGTCAAAAATGTCGTTATTGCGGTCCTGACTCATTGTATCACCTCCTTTTGGCGAACAGTTTATTTCTTATATTCTTCTATGACTTTTCTGATATTGAATTCGTGCTCCGACAGAAGTCCGTACGCTTCGTCGGGCGTCACACCGAGTATCTCAGCTGTAATGTTGGCGCAGCGCGCTTTGAGCTTGTCGTTAGTCGGCCTGACGCAGATCATCAGGTTTTCGTAAACTCTGCCGGTCTTTATCATCGCGCAGGTCGAGAGCATGTTTAAGATCAGCTTCTGAGCCGTTCCGCTCTTCAGCCGTGTCGATCCGGTCACGACCTCCGGACCGGTATCGGGCGACATCCTTATGTCCGCGAGCTGATCCGCAGGCGAACCCGGCGTCGAACTGATCGAGCAGACCGTCGCGCCGGCCTGTTTCGCCGCGGTCATCGCGCCGAGCACGTATGGCGTTCTCCCGCTTGCGGCGATACCGACGAGCACGTCGTGCTCGCCGAGACCTCTTTTTGCGATCTCCTCGAATCCTGCGTCGAAGCTGTCCTCGGCGCCCTCCGAGCTTTTGCGCAGGGCTTTGTCCCCTCCGGCTATAATGCCGATCACGAGATCGTCGTCGACTCCGAACGTCGGCGGGCATTCGCTCGCGTCAAGCACTCCGAGCCGTCCGCTCGTTCCTGCGCCGATATAGTAGAGGCGGCCGCCGTTTGAAAATCCGTCCGCGATCCGGTCCACCGCCATGGCTCCTGCCGGCAGTATTTCATCTATCGCGTAAAACGCACGCTTGCTTTCGCTGTGCATCAGACTGACCATTTCAAGCGTGGGCAGACTGTCTATATGCGTTGTGTTGGGGTTTCTTTTTTCTGTATTTATTTTATCGGTGTTTATCATAATTTAATGATATAGAAATGCATTATGATATAGGCGAATACGATCGATACGATCGACAGGAGCTTGATGAGGATGTTTATCGCCGGTCCGCTCGTATCCTTAAGCGGGTCACCTACGGTGTCGCCGACGACCGACGCCTTATGCTGATCGCTCCCGGCGCCTCCGTGGTTGCCGCGTTCGATATACTTCTTAGCATTGTCCCACGCGCCGCCGGAGTTGGACATGAACACCGCGAGCAGAAATCCCGCGACGGTCGCGCCGCAGAGCATCCCTATGATGCCGTTAGGTCCGAGAAGCAGACCGATCACGACGGGCGACAGCACCGCGAAAAGCGACGGCGCTATCATCTGGCGCAGCGAGCTCTTCATGCATATATCGACGCATCTGGCGTATTCCGGCTTGTCCGTGCCGTCGAGGATCCCGGTCAGTTCTCTGAACTGTCTGTGGACCTCGCTGATTATGCTCTGCGCAGCCACGCCGACGGAATCTATCGTCATCGCGGCGAAAACGAACGGGAGCATCGCGCCGAGTATTATGCCGACGAGCGTGATCGGATTCGTGGTCTCGATTTTGAACGAGAATTCACCGATCATCTCGATCCTCTGTTTGAACGCGACTATGAGTGAAAGCGAGGTGAGCGCCGCGGAGCCTATCGCGAAACCCTTGCCGGTCGCCGCGGTCGTGTTGCCGAGCGAATCGAGCGCGTCGGTGCGTTCGCGGACGTGCTCGTCCATACCCGCCATCTGCGCTATGCCGCCGGCATTATCGGCTACGGGACCGTATGCGTCGGTCGCGAGAGTGATTCCGAGCGTCGACAGCATGCCGACCGCCGAGACCGCGATGCCAAACAGACCTTTCGCCATACCGTCGCCGAGATCGCCGCCCGAGATCGTGAACGATACGAGAATCGATATCGCCACGATGACGACGGGCGCGATGACGCTGCGCATACCGAGCGAAAGACCGCTGATTATCATCGTCGCCGAGCCGGTTTCGGATGAAGAAGCGAGCTTTTTGGTGGGTTTATATGTGTCGGAGGTGAAATATTCGGTGAAATATCCGATCAGCACGCCCGCGAGAAGTCCCGATACGACCGCACCGTAGATCCCGATATACTCTTTGCCTAAGATGAAGTATATGACCGGGAAAGCGCAGGCGGCGAACAGTGCGGCGGCGATATAAGTGCCGCGCCGCAGTGATCCGAGCAGTTTTTTCTGATCCGTGCTCGTTCCGCATCTGACAAAGAACGTGCCTACGATCGAGCTGAGCATGCCGACGACAGCGAGTATCAGCGGCACCATCATTTTCCCGAATACCGTGCCGTTTTCCGGCGTCGATCCCGCTGTCGGCAGACCGAACGCGCCGAACGCGAGCGCCACGGCAGAGATTATCGAGCCAACGTACGATTCGTACAGATCGGCGCCCATACCGGCGACGTCGCCGACGTTGTCGCCGACGTTATCGGCTATCGTCGCGGGGTTTCTCGGGTCGTCCTCGGGGATCCCGACCTCTACCTTACCGACGAGGTCGGCGCCCACGTCCGCGGCTTTGGTGAAAATACCGCCGCCGACGCGTGCGAACAGCGCCATAGTGGAGGCGCCGATGCCGAACGTGATCATCGACTCGGAAAGCTTAGCCGGATCGAGCTTGAAAACGAACCTGAGCAGTATGAACCACAAGGACGTGTCGAACAGACCGAGTCCGACGACGACAAAGCCCATGACGGAGCCCGCCGAAAACGCGACTCTCAGCCCTTTGTTCAGTCCCTGCTCCGCGGCCGTAGCGGTCCTGCCGTTGGCGGCCGTGGCTATTTTCATACCGAGAAATCCGGATAGACCGGAGAATATACCGCCGGTCAGAAACGCGAACGGCGTGAATATGTTTATCAGACCCTCGCTCGCCCCTTCGGGTTTGATCAGCGAGAGTGCGAGCAGTACCGCAAAAACGACGGCAAAGAATATCCCGACCGTTCTGTACTGTCTTTTAAGATATGCGTCGGCACCGTGCTTTATGGTGTCTGACAAAGCTCTGACTTTATCGCTGCCGCGGTCCGCCGCTCTGACTTTGAGAGCGTTGTAGCCCGCGAAAAGCAGCGCTATGAGCGCGCCGACCGGCGCTGTCCAGATCAGATCCATGATAAATGTCCTTTCCGTGATACGGTTTTATTCTTCCTCGTTCTCCCAGTTGTGCCATACGTCCGTCACGTCGTCGTTTTCGTCGAGTTTCTCGAGCAGCAGACCCATCTTTTTTATCTGCTCCTCGTCGGTCAGAGTGACGTACATGGACGGTACTTTTTCCTGTTCGGATGAAATGATCGAGTAACCCTTTTCCGAGAGCGCTGCGGTCACAGCGTCGAGATCGTCGGGGGCGGTCGTTATCTCGAAAGCCTCGTCGGTAGCGTCGAAATCCTCGGCGCCGGCCTCGAGCGCGTCTTCCATGACGGCGTCTTCATTGAGCTTGCCGTCGTTTTCGATTATTATCGTGCCTTTGTCGGTAAACAGGTACGAGACGCAGCCGGACTGGCCGAGATTGCCGCCGAACTTGTCGAAATAATGACGGACGTCGCCGCCGGTGCGGTTCCTGTTGTCCGTCATCGCTTCGACGATGACCGCGACGCCGCCCATGCCGTAGCCTTCGTATATGACCTTTTCATACGCGACGCTGTCGGCGCCGGACGCCTTTTTGATTATCCTGTCTATGTTGTCGTTCGGCACGTTGTTTGCCTTCGCCTTGGCGATCAGATCGCGGAGTTTGCTGTTGGATACGGGATCCGGTCCGCCTTCTCTGACGGCTATCGCCATCTCCTTGCCGATCTTCGTGAAGACCTTTGCCCTCGCGGCGTCGGTCTTCTCTTTCTTATGCATTATATTTTTCCATTTGCTGTGTCCTGACATATTGGTATCCTCCTTTGATCAGATCTTTTCGGGGTGGCGCACGCATATAAGCTCGAGCGCGGACGAAAGAACTTTGTTAGTGCACCCGGTAAGCGCCAGACGCAGAGCTTTGACGCTCTCCGATCCGGCTGTGAGCACCGGGCAATTGTGGTAAAAACGGTTGAACGCGGCGCACAGATCGAGCACGTAGCGCGTTATTATTGACGGTTCGTATTCGGCAAGCGCCTGATCGAACGTCTCCGGGAACAGCGCCAGGGTTTTGCAGAGCGCGAACTCGTCGTCGTTCATCTCAAACCCGTCGGGCGCGTATTCGCCGGCTTTTTTCAGTATTTGACACGTACGCGCGTAAGTGTATTGCGCGTAGGGGCCGGTATTCCCGTCGAAATTGAGCGCGTCTTCAAGCACGAAGTTTATGTCGCGCATACGGTTCGCGGACAGGTAGTAGAACACCACCGCGCCTATGCCGACGGATTCGGCGACGTCTTCTCTACCGGCGAGCTCGGGATTTTTCTCCGCCATTATCGCCGCCGCTTTCTCTATCGCCTCGGCGAACAGATCTTTGAGAAGAACGACGTTGCCGGTACGCGTCGCAAGTTTCGAGCCGTTGAGCGACACCGTGCCGTACGGTACGTGGACGAGGTCTTTATACCAGTCTCTGCCCATGAGCTCGAGCACTTTGAACCACTGTGCGAAATGAAGCGACTGGCCGGCCGACGTAACGTAAATGCACTTATCGAAATCGAACGTCTCTTTTCTGTATATCGCCGCGGCGATGTCGCGCGTGGGATACAGAGTCGAGCCGTCGCGTTTCAGTATCAGACACGGCGGCATACCGTATTCCTCAAGGTCTACGATAGACGCGCCGTCATCGAGCTTGAGCAGGTCTTTGCTTTTCAGCTCGTCGACGACCGCGGGCATCTTGTCAGTATAGAAGCTCTCGCCCGTGTAGTAGTCGAATTCAATATCAAGCTGCCTGTACGTCTTTTTGTATTCCGCGATGCTTATATCGATAAACCAGCGCCACAGAGCCGTTATTTCGGGATCGCCGTGCTCGAGCGCGGTAAACGCGGCGCGTGCTTCGTCGTTAAGCGCCGGATCTGCTTCCGCTTCCTCATGGAATCTGACGTACAGCGCCACGAGCTCGTCGATTCCTTTTTCTTCCACCGCTTCGCGGCTGCCCCATTTGCGGTAAGCCACGGTCAGTTTTCCGAACTGCGTCCCCCAGTCGCCGAGGTGGTTCACACCGATACATTTGTATCCGGCGAACTCATGCATCTTTTTGAGCGAGTGACCGATGACGGTCGTGCCGAGGTGACCGATGTGGAACGGTTTTGCGACGTTCGGCGACGAATAGTCGATCACGACCGTTTTGCCCGCGCCGTCGTCGTTTCCGCCGTACGGCAGCCCGTCCGCGTTTATTTCACCGAACAGCCGCCTCATCAGCGCCGCGCGGTCGATCCTGAAGTTGAGGTAACCGCCCGCGGTCTCCGCCGACGCGACGCCTTCGCACTCGAAACCGTCCGCAAGTCTTGACGCTATGACCGGCGGCGCCATGCGCAGCGCTTTCGCAAAGCGGAAGCACGGCAGCGCGATATCGCCGAGTTTGTCGTCGGGAGGGTATGCGAGATACGACAGTATATCTTTTTCCGTTACGGCTGCGGCGGGATCGATTTCCGCGATCCCTTTGTATACCGCGGCCGCAATTTTCTTTTTCAGCGTTTTCATTGAAAATCGTCCTTATTTTTTATGTGGTGTTTAATTATATACTATAGTTCGGGAAAATGCAATAGTATTTTAAAAATTTTTGCATATTAAATAACAAAAATTATATTTTTGACATTCAGAGCGAAAAAAACAAATGACCGCGGAAGCTTCCGTGCCGTTTCCGCGGTCATTGCCTTTGCCTGTAAACGTTATTGTCCGGGTACAGCCCTGCGGCTTACTCGGGCTGATCTTCTCCGGTGAGGGTTTTGACGTCGAGGACGTCGGTCTGCGCCACGCCGCATCTGCTCTCGAAGCTTTCGTCGGCTTCGGCGGCGGTTATGATGCAGACGGTCTTTACGTTCTTTGTCTGATCGCCTTCTTTTACCGTGAACTCATCGAAGCGTTCGTATTTTTCGCCGGATTTGTAGTCGATCTTCGAAGTGCAGGCGATGTCCGTATCGCCGGATCTTATCATATCCGGAGTCACCTCGGCAAAGAAGCTGTCGAACGCTTCTCTGACAAAGTTTTCAAGCGACACACCTTCAAACGTTTCTTCGATCTCTTTTACGTTGTCCTCTCCGATATATCCTTTCAGCGCCGCTGTGATCTCCGCCGTCACCGCGTCTTCGTTCGTCTTGACGGCGTCAAGCACGGAGATGATCAGCTCCTTGACGTCGTCGCCGGTCATCGTTATAACGTACGGGTAATTCTCCTCGGGCTCGAGGTCCTGTATGCTTCCGTACGCCTTTTCGGTCGCGTCGTTTACTATTTTGTCGGTCGTTTCGGCGGAAACCGCGGGCAGATCAAATTTGATATACTTTCCTACGATCGAATCAAAGTTGAACAGGCTGAAAGCGCCGCCTTCGCGCGAATCGTCGAAATAATCGTCATCGTCAATGTAATCCGAAAGATCGACTCCAAGCAGATCCGACAGATCCAAACCGGAAAGATCTATACCGTATTTGTCAAGATCATAAAAGATGGAATAATCGAAATCGTCTGGCAGTTTGAAGCCGGAAAGATCGAGCTGCGGCAGGATCTCCGTGATTATCTGTCCGAGATCGAAACCGTCTTCACCGCTGAGATACGGTGCGAGCGCGTCAAGCGTGTCGCGCGTGATGCCGTATTCCGCAAGTTCTTCATCCGTCATGTTAAATATGGCTGAAAAGTCGGGGACCTGCGGATCTGTATCATATTCAAAATAATAATCATCGTCGGACCGGTCGAAATCGTAATACTCTTCCGGCAAGAAGAAGCCCGTCACACCCGAAAGATCGGCAAGCGAAACGATACCGGAAAGATCCGGTATTCTGATATAAAGCTTACCGCCGCTGATCTTTATAATATCCTTGAACGTATGTATCGTATCGTCGTTCTCATAGCTCACGGAAAACACTCCGAGTCCGGCGGTTTTGTCGTATTTACCTTCAAACGTTGTCTTCGCCCCGTCAGATTCCGCCGAGAAAACGACGTCTTTCAGTCCCTCGCTTTCAGCGAATTCCCGTCCGGCTTCCGCGGCTTCGCGGAACGTTTTGGGGCGGTTGAGCGCACAGCCGGCAAACGCTGCGACAGTGATCGCGGCGCATATCAGAACTGCTGTGATCTTCTTTATCATAACGGATACCTCCTGTTACTGTTTTAATACATTATAACACTTAATATCAAAAAAGTGTTTGACTGTATGTAAATATTTTTACCGCACGGTTTTCGCGCAATACGCGTTTGATATTGACATTATACGCGGTTTATGATATCATATATGCGATAAAACTGAGGGAAGGACTGCGGCGATGTTCAAGATAAAGCATATTCACTTTGACAGAAAATACAATATGGATTTCTGGGCATACGAACCGGTGTTCACGACGGTGAAACCCGTCATAAGCTGGTCGTGTATCGGAGGCGACGGACTGAAACAGCGCGGTTTCACGGTCGAGATCAAGGACGGTGAAAAGACTGTATTCAGACGCGGCTTGAGAGGCGCCTCGCAAACCTTCGTTTACGACGGCGACCCGCTGCCGACAGATACCGAGCTGACCGTATCCGTCACCGTCAGGGCGGACGACGGGCAGAGCGATACCGCGAGCAGAACGATCGTATGCGCCGGCGCGCTCGACGCCCCGTGGATCTGCGCGGCAACCGACAGACCGAACGTGCCGGTCATCTTTTCAAAACGGTTCAGCGTTGAAAAGGAGCTGCGCGCCGCGTATCTTTACTGCTGCGGCATAGGGTATCACAGGCCTTCCGTGAACGGCGCCGAGCTCGGCGTCAGCGGCTTCATGCCGGCGTTTTCCGATTACACAAAGACGTGTTATTACAACGTTTTCGACGTTACGCAGCATCTTGAAACGGGATCCAACGATCTGAACATCACCGTCGCGGACGGCTGGCGCAGGATATCGAGCGGCTTCGTCGACCGCAATCTCGGCGGAAGGAAGATTGAATTCGACGGCGTGCCGTGTCTTTGCGCACAGCTGCGGCTGTATTATGCAGACGGCGAAACCGAAGTCGTCTCAACCGGCATAGATTGGAGTTATCATTACGGAAATATCGTTTATTCAAACATCTTCAACGGCGAACACACGGATATGACGAAAAAGCCGGGCAGGAAGCGCGCGGCAAAGCTTTACGACGGCGCGCCGCTCGGTGTCCGCAGGTTTCAGACGCTTCAGGACGTCACTTACAGCGTAATAAGCTGCGTTTCATGCTTCAAAGCCGGAGACGATTACGTTTTCGACTTCGGTCAGAACGTTGCGGGCTTCGCCGTCATGTCTCTGCCGAGGCTGGCTCGCGGTGCGAAGATAACGTTTTTATACGGCGAGATGCTCAACGAAGACGGCACGATCTACACCGCCCCGCTGCGCGAGGCGAAATGCACGGATATCTATATCGCGAGCGGTGAGGACGGCGAATATTACGAGCCGTCGTTCACGTTTCACGGATTCAGATACGTTCAGGTGAGCGGTCTTCCGTACGCCGATAAAGACGATATCAGCGCACAGGCGTATCACACTTATCTCGGGTCGTCCCGCGGCTGCGGCCGTTTCGAATGCGGTTCTCCGCTCGTGAACAGGATACACAAAAACGCGTATATGACGGAGCTTGACAACATGATGTCGATCCTCTCCGACTGTCCGCAGCGCGACGAGCGCATGGGCTGGATGAACGACGCGACGGTCAGATTCGAGGAAACGCCTTATAATTTCGATATCGGCGCGATATTTCCGAAGATCGTGCGCGATATACTTGATGCGCAGAGACCCGGAGGCGAGATCGGTTGTACGGCGCCTTTCATTTTCGGTCAGCTGCCGGCGGATCCGGTCTGCTCTTCCTTCCTGATCGCGGCGGAGCGCGCCTGTGCTTTCACCGGGAACACAGAGATACTGGAAGAGGGCTTCGCGGGCTTTGAAAAATGGGAAAAAGTCCTGCTTGACCGGTCCGACGGTTATATTGTAAACTACTCGTATTACGGCGACTGGGCAGGTCCGTCTTACGCCTGTATCACGGAAGAATTCGCCTGCTCCGCGGTGACGCCGGGCATCCTGATGTCGACCGGATATTCATACCTCAACTGCCGTCTGCTCTCGCAGTTTGCACGCGCGCTCGGATATGCGGACAAAGAAGAATACTACGCGCAGACGGCGGAAAAGATCGCCGAGGCGTTCTGCCGCAAATGGGTAGACGTGAAGACCGGAAAGATAGAGTGCGGCAGCATGGGCGCGTACGCTTTTGCACTGTGGCTCGGGATCCTGCCGAAAAGCTGCCGAAAACTCGCGGCGAAGCATATGCGCGACGATCTTGTCGGGCGCGATTATAAGTTCACAACGGGAAATCTGACTACGAGATATCTTTACGATATGCTTGCGGAATACGGGTTTATCGAGGAGGCGTGGAAGCTGCTCAACCGCACGGAATATCCTTCGATCGGATTCGAGATAAACCACGGCGCGACGACGGTATGGGAGAGGTTCGAGCTGAAAAAGAATCCGGATATGAATTCACACAATCACCCGATGTACGGCGCCGTCGACTACTTCATGCACGTGTATCTGTCCGGTGTGAAAATCACCTGCGCGGGCTGTCGACGCATCCGCGTCAAGCCGTATATGCCGAAGGATCTTTATTATTGCCGCGACGTCATAACGACGCTGCTCGGCGACATAGAGGTGAAATGGATCGTGGAATTCGGCAAAAAAGTGCTGTATCTCACCGTACCTTTCGGAATGATCGCCGATATCGATTTCTGCGGGATCAAAAAGACAGTCGGCGCTGGCTCTCACGTGATCGCAGTCGACGAATAATTAAAAAAGGCTTCGGCGGAAGCCTTTTTTGTTTTTACCCGAACGTTTTTGTTTGATGTGCGCGCGCCTCGGCCATAATAAGAAAAAAACGGAGATATTATGGCAAAAGTTATAATAACTGGAGGCGGTGTTTCCGGTTTGTCCGCCGGTATATACGCGCGTCTTTCGGGTCACGAGGCGGTGATCTACGAGGCGCACGGCGTGCCCGGCGGCAATCTGACCGGCTGGGACCGCGGCGGATATCACATAGACAACTGTGTCCACTGGCTTACCGGAACAAACGAAAAAACGGACAGTTACAGGATGTGGGAAACGCTCGGCGCACTCGGCGCCGGTGTTCGCAGACAGCCGGCGCTTTATTCCGTAAGCGACGGCGACAGACGCATTTCCCTGCACCGCGACGTTGAAAAACTGCGCTCGGAGATGAAAAGCATTTCGCCGCGCGACGGTAAGGAGATCGACAGACTGATCGGTGCGATCAGAGCCGCGCAGGCGTTCTGCGGGCTTGACGACGCGCCTAAAACAACAGAACTCCGGCTTCTGCCGTATCTTTTCATGAGCGCGCGCGACCTGTCAGACCGGTTTTCCGATCCGCTGCTGAAGACGTTCATATCGTCGTTTCTGTCGCCCGGGTTCGGGAGCATCGCGCTGATCTTCGTCTACGCGAATTTCTGCGCGGGCAACGCCGATCTTCCCGTCGGCGGATCGCTCGCGACCGCGCGGCGCATGGCGGAGCGCTTCACGTCGCTCGGCGGTACGCTTCACACCGGCGTGCGCGTTCTCAAAATTTGCCGTGACGGCCACACGGCGCGCTCGGTGCTGACCGAGCACGGCGAGGACGGGGGCGACTATTTCGTGATCGCCGCGGATCCGTCCGCAGCCGAGACGCTCTGCGGGGCGCCTCTGCCGGCGGCGCTGCGACGGATGGGATCTAACAAAAAACTGATGAAATTCTCAAGCGTTCACTGCGCTTTCGCCTGCTCCGCTCCTCTTCCTTTTTGCGGCGACGAGGTAGTCGTTGACGGCGACGGATGCTTCACGCTGAGGGAATACTCGCACGAGCCGGGATTCGCGCCGGAGGGCAGAAACGTCGTGCAGTCGATCGTTTTCTGCGGCGAGTCCGACGCCGATGAATTCATCGCGCGCGCCGGCAGCGACGCGTATAAGCGGGCGAAACAGATGATCGCGTCGCGTATGTACGGCAGGATCGTGCGCAAATATCCGCAGCTTTCCGGGTCGCTCGATCTGCTCGACGTGTGGACGCCGGCGACGTACGCGCGTTTCACCGGCGGAACGTCGGGCTGTTATATGAGCTACGCGTTCGGCTCCGGTTATATCCCGCACAGGATCGGATGCCGCATACCGGGACTTGACAACGTGCTGCTCGCAACGCAGTGGCAGATGCCGCCCGGAGGTCTGCCGACGGCGGCTTTATCCGGCAGGATAGCCGCGGAGCAGATCGACTCGATGTACCGTGCACGGCGTACGCGCAGGATCGCGGCGAACTGAAAAACCGTTTGCCGTTCATATGTACAAAAAAACCGGCCGGGACAGGGATCGTTGCCCTGTCTCAACCGGTTTTGATTCTGTCGTCAGCGCTGTACTCTGCCGTCTGTTCCCTCGGCGAGCGCTATTATCTCGTCTTCGAGCAGATACGCAGCGTCGCCCTCTATCGAATGCTTGAGGATCGCCGCTGCCGCCGCGAATTCAACGGCGGAGGCGTTGTCGGCGCCTTTCATAAGCGACGCGAGCAGCGCGCCGTCGAAAGCGTCGCCGGAGCCCACGCGATCGACGATACCCGTCTCGTATTTGCGTGAGAAATGCACGTCCTCTCCGTCGCATATCATCCCGTAAAATCCGTTCACGTCGGCGCTCAACGTTTTTCTGACGGTCAGCGCGACTGTTTTGTTGCCGTACCGTTTTGCGAGCTCGCGGGAGATCGATATGCACGCTTTCTCCTCGCTCGACGTGTCGACGCCGAGATCGAAGACTTCGTTCGCCTGATACATATTGGATATGAATATATCGACGTACGGCAGGATGCGTTCGCTCGCCGCTCTGTTGCACTGTTCGCTCCACAGCTTCGTGCGGTGATTGAGGTCATAGCTGACGGTCATGCCGCGCGCCTTCGCCTCTTTACACAGATCAACGCATATATCGGGCATGGCGGCTGACAGCGCCGGAGTTATGCCGCTGAGATGGAACGCGTCGGCTCCGTCAAATATTTCCGCTGCGTCGAATTCTTCCGCGGCGGCTTGGGAAAACGCCGAGCCCGCGCGGTCATACACGCATCGCGCGGGACGCTGACCGGCGCCTTTTTCGTAATAATATATCCCGAGGCGGTCGCCGCCGCGGACGATGTGAGAAACGTCGACTCCGAACCCGGACAGGAACCGCACCGCCCCGTCGCCCGCCGGACCTTCCGGCAGTTTCGTGACGAAAGAAGCCCTGACACCGAGCTGTGCGCAGAGCGCGGCGACGTTCGCTTCGCTTCCGCCGAAGCACGTTTTCATAACGCCGCCCTGAAACAGTCTGTATCCGTCTTCCGGAGAGAGCCTCAGCATTATCTCGCCGAAAGTTACGATCTTTTTCATACCTGACCTCCGTAGTTCTTCAACGCGTCGGCGACGAGATACGTGCCGCCGACCGCGGCGACGTTAGGCAGGCTGAGATACCGCGCTTCATTGTAAGCGTTCACACCGCCCGTCGGGATGAATCTCACCTGCGGAAAGACAGATCTGAACGCCGAGAGCGCTTTTTCACCGCCGTAAACGTCAGCCGGGAAGAATTTTAGAACGCTGAATCCTGCGTCAAGCGCCGTCATGATCTCGGTCGGTGTCGCGCATCCGGGATAATACGTGATCCCGCGTTCGCGGCAGACCGCGGCGACCGCGGCGGAAAAGCCCGGCGACACGATGAACTGCGCTCCGGCGCCGATCGCCGCTTCGCACGTTTCAGCGTTTATCACCGTGCCCGCGCCGATGCACATATCCGGATGAAGGCGTCGCGAAAGCGATATCGCTTCCGCCGCGCAGTCCGTGCGGAAAGTGATCTCCGCGGTGAATATCCCGTAAGCCTTCAGCGCTTTCATTATTTTATCAGTTTTGCTGACGTCGTCTATGACCGTAACCGGTATGCGTTTTTCCATATCACACCCCCGAATACGAGGCGAATCCACCGTCGACCGGCACGGTCACGCCGGTGACGAATCCGCTCGCTTCATCGCAGACGAGCCACAGCAGCGTGCCGACGAGATCCGATATCTCACCGAAGCGCTTCATCGGCGTAGCCGCGAGGATCTTCCCCGTGCGCGGCGTGGGCGTTCCGTCTTCACGGAACAGAAGTGATCTGTTCTGATTCGTCACGAAAAATCCCGGAGCTATCGCGTTGCATCTTATGCCGCACGGCGCGAAATGCACCGCGAGCCATTGCGTGAAATTCGTGACGCCGGCCTTCGCCGCGCTGTAAGCCGGTATCTTCGTAAGCGGTCTGTAAGCGTTCATGCTCGAGATGTTTATGATATTTCCGCCTCTCTCGGTCATGTCCGCCGCGAACACCTGAGTCGTAAGAAACGCCGAGGTGATATTGAGGTCGAAAACGAATTTGAGCCCTTTGGGATCGAGGCTGAAAAAATCTTTTGCGCCGTGAAGCCCCGGCGTCATGTATTCGTTATCAGTCGTCGCCGCGGGATTGTTTCCGCCCGCTCCGTTTACTAAGATATCCGTCTTTCCGAGTTTTTCGTTCACGGTACGGTACGCCGCTTCAAGGCTTTCTTTGTCAAGGCAGTCACACTGTACGGCGATGCACTCGCCGCCCGCGCGCGCAGCCGCTTTTTCCGCGGCTTCGGCGTTTATATCGAGCAGAGCGACCTTGCAGCCGCATTCGGCGAGAACCGCGGCGAATTCACTGCAAATAACGCCGCCCGCGCCGGTTATAACGGCGACTTTTCCGGTCAGATCAGGTCTGAAAGGCAATTTCATATCTTTTCCTCCTTCTCGACTGCTTCAAACAGTCCCGCAATATACATCGCGCCGAGCGCGCGGTCGTACAGTCCGTAACCGGGCTTTCCGTCCTCACCCCAGATATTTCTGCCGTGATCGGGGCGGACGTAGCCGTCGAATCCTCCGAGCACGAGCGCGCGAACGATCCCGAATATATCGATATCACCGCACGCGGTCATATGTCCCGCCTCCGTGAAATCGAGCTCTCCCGAGTATTTGATCTGTCTGAGATGTGCGAAATGTATGCGTTTTGCGTATTTGCGCGCCATCGCGACCAGATCGTTGTCGCGTCCCGCGCCGAGCGATCCGGTGCAGAACGTGACGCCGTTGTTTATCTCAGGCACCGCGGCGAACAGTTTTTCGTAGCTTTGTTCTCCGGTGATTATCCTCGGCAGTCCGAACATGTCCCACGGCGGGTCGTCCGGGTGGATCGCCATGTTTATCCCGGTCTGCACGCACGCCGGCATGATCCCGCGCAGAAAATAAACGAGATTGTCAAACAGTTTTTCGTGCGTTACGCTTTCGTACGCCGACAGAAGCGACCGCAGCTCCGACGGCTCGTAGCTTTCGTCCCAGCCCGGCAGATGAAGATCGTTCTTGTCCGTCTTCATAAGCCGTTCGTGCCTGTACGACAAGGACGTGCTGCCGTCCGGCGCTTTCGTCTTAAGATCCGTTCGCAGCCAGTCGAATACCGGCATGAAATTGTAGCAGATACATTTAACGCCGGCTTTGCCGAGATTGCGGATCGTTTGCGCGTAATTTTCAATAAGCCGGTCGCGTTCCGGCAGACCGAGTTTAATGGCCTCGTGGACGGGAACGGATTCGATGACCTCCATTTCAAGCCCCGCCTGCTCGCACAGTGCGCGGAGCCTTTCTATCTTTTCCGGCTCCCACACTTCCCCGACCTTCGTGTCGTACACTGCGGTAACGACACCGGATATACACGGTATCTGCCTGATATAACTCAGTGATACGGGATCTTTTTCGCCGTACCAGCGAAATGTCATCTTCATAAACTCACCTCTTCGATCATTTTAGCCGCGGCGGGATTGCGCGATGCGAGCGCAAGCGCGTTGCCGTAACAGACGTCATATAAAAGCTTTTCCGCGTGCTGCCGTGCGTATTCACCGCGCATAACGAGCTCTGCCGTGTGATCGCACAGTATCCGGCGGAAGAAATCGAAACGCGAATACCCTGCGAAGCTGCGCGAGTCGGTCAGCATCCCGATGCTCGTGCCGAGCACGGCGTATTCGGATACGGTCTGCAGCGTCCGTCTGATGCCGAGTTTCGTATCGTTGAACCACCAGGCGGCGCCGATCCGGACACGCGGGAAAGCGCCGCTGATGCTCGCAAGCGCGCGCAGAACGGTGTCGTTGAGCGTATAAAGCACAATATCCGGGCGCTCACCGTCATCAAACGACGCGAGGAATTTCTCAACGTACGACGGCTCTTCCGGGTCTCCTATGACGTCGAATCCCGCGTCCGGTCCGGTCTTTGCAAACATCCCGCGGTTCACGTTGCGGCGCACCGAAAAATGAAGCTGCGCCGTCACGCCGTATTCTTTATACCGGCGCATCATATAAGACAGTATATAGCCGAAAAGCTCGTTCTTTTCATCGCCGTCGAGCCGGTCCCGCCGCGCGAAAAGTCCTTCCGCTCTGCTTTTTGTGATATATTTCCGCGGGAATTTCTCAAAGCCGTGGTCCGACATGAAGCAGCCTTTTGACACGAAGAATTCAAGCCGTTCCGTCAGCGCGTCGAGCATCCCCGACAGATCCGTTACAGACCGGCCGACTGAATCTCCGAGTCTTTTCAGCGCCGCGTCGTCCGGGCAGTAATACTTATCAGGGCGGAAAGTCGGGATGACCGCGGTCTTTCCGTGAAGGCCGTGATATTCCAGGGTATCGGCGGGATCGTCTGTCGTCGCGGCGACCTGCACACGGTACTTTTCAAGCACGTCAGACACGCGCATAGCGGAAAGCGCTTCACTGCATTTTTCGTATACCGCGTCGGCGTTTTCCGCACAGAGCGGCTCGGTGATCCCGAAAAACTGCTTCAGCTCGATCTGGCTGAAATAATAGACGGGATTTCCGCATAGCATCGGCATTATCCGCGCGAATTCCCTGAATTTTTCACGGTACGGGGCGTTGCCGGTTATGAAGTGCTCGTCGACGCCGCAGAGCCGCATCACGCGCCATTTATAATGATCGTGCGCGAGCCACAGTTCACCGATATCGGAAAAGCTTTCGTTTTCCGCGATCGCCTTCGGGTCGAGATGGCTGTGACAGTCGATGATCGGCAGATCATTAACGGTCCGGTACAGCTTCTTTGCGGTATCGCTGCAAAGAAGCACGGAATCGTCAAAATAACTCATCTTCTCCTCCTTAAACGGGTATGGCGTTATGATCGATATCCGCGATGAAAATCGCTATATGCGTGTTCTGCAGATGGAACAGCGAGGTGTTCCATTTTCCGTCGCGGCTGAAGTTCTCAAACGTTGAAGTAGCGCCCTCCGCGATCATGTTGAGCCACGCGCCGCGGTCGGTAATCGCCGATTTTACAAGATCATATCTTCCGAGCCTGACGAGCCCGCACAGGAGCGGTACTGTCGCAAAAAGCGATGTGCCCGTAACGCCCCTTTCCCCGAACATAGAAAGCATTTTTTCGTTAAACTCGGGATCCGGACACAGGCCGAAGCCGAACGGGAAAGCGTTTCCGATATAGCTTATATGATCCGCGGTCAGACCGTCGCGGTACAGATGCTTTTCGCTGTCGTAAAATCCGGCGTTGAACGCATCGCAGAGCGGCTTTTCATCGCGGTAAGCGGGCTTGCCGAGCGAGATGCGTATGCGGTTCAGCGCTCTTATCGCGTTATTGTAGTAAGCGTTAATCGCCACGTGAGGCTCCGGCAGAGGCTTGTTCCCGTCGTTTACCACCGCGTATCCGTCGCGGTAGTTCGCGGGCCATTCCGTCACGCACCACTGGCCGGTGTCGCCGAGGATCCCGTCTTTTTCGTATTTCCGGTAACCCTCGAGCACCGCCGTCAGACCGGCGTCGCATTCTTCCGCAAAAGCGGCGTCGCCCGACAGGCGCAGATAACGCAGCACGAGTTCGGGAAGCAGCAGCGGATATTCCGCTATCTCCTGCATATGCGAACAGTAAAGACAGCTGAGCAGCGTTTCCGTCACTCTGGCCGTCGCGAACGCGCCGCGGACGAAGCTTTTGAGCACTGACGGGTCGCACGTCAGCACGTAATTCGTCAGCGACGTATAGCATCCGTCGCCGAGATACGTCCCTTTTTCACGTTCCATGCAATCCATGGGCAGCTCCTGGACACCGTACCTCTGCGAGCGGACGCACAGATCCCAGACTTTTTTGACGTCCGCGTCGCCCGCGTATCTGCCGCTTATATTCGCAGTCAGGGTGAACGGTTGATGGCGCGCGACAAATCCGACGTGAAGTATTCGCATGCCCGGCTCCGTCAGGATTTCGGCGTACCGGAACGATTTGTAATCGAACCAGCGCAGCTCGTCCGTTTTGCCGGACAGGATCCACTCTTCGTCGTATGCGCAGTTAGCGCGCATTTTATATCTTACCGAGCCGTCTTCGTTCAGCTCGTGCCCGCATCTTATTCTAACGGTCTGCCCCGCCTCGCCTTTCGCGGTGACCGTCAGATATCCGACGTACGCGCCGCCGAGATCGACGAAGCATCCGTTTTCTTTATATGACACCCGGGCGGGCGTGATATTTTCAAAGCAAAGCTGCACGTTGCGGCACGCGCCGGGCGCGTGGTCGTCTGTTTCGTTCACCGTCGCATGCTCCCACGCCGAATCGTCGAAATCCGGCTGCTCGAAGCCGACCTCGGGCGCGCGGCTGTCATATCTTTCAAGGAACTGCGTATCGTATCCGGTGCGGCCGGTCTGGCCGTATCCGGTATGTCGGTGCGTCAGAAACGATCCGTCGCTTTCGACAAGGACAACTTCGCCGGCACGGAGTGAAAACAGAAATCCGTGCCGTCTGTCGCCGCTCTGCCAGACGCGGTTGATCAGTCCCTGATAATACGTATGGGCGGCAATCACGTTGCGGCCTTTGCGCAAAAACCTCGTGACGTCGATCACGTCGAAGCCGCAGCAGTCGTGATACGCCGGCGCCGGTCCTTCTCCGGCGAATTCTCCGTTGATATAGAGCTTATATCTGTCGTCGGCGGAAACGGTCACCTCCGCCTTTTCCGGCGCCCCGTCAAGCGTGAAGGCGCGGCGGAAAAGGATGTGGCTGTTCATCCGCTCTTCGTCGTTCGTTACGCCGGTCTTTTGCCTTTCACGGTGGAAAACGTCGACCGGCTCAAGTCCGGCAAACGCGGAATCCGTTATCCATTTCATACGTCGACCTCCGCGCCGCCGCTTCTGTACGCGGCGAGTATAAGCCTGACCGACTTTGCGCCCTCGCCGCCGTCTATCGCAAATTTCTGCCCGTTCTGCAGTTTTTCATAATAATCCGCTATAAGCGCTCCGTGGCCGGAGCCGTAGCAAAGCTTTCCGAGCGGTCTGTACGTTTCTTTTCCTATATCCATTATTTCGCCGTTAATCATAACGAACCCGGGCATGATCTTTATAAACGAACCGTCGGTCTTTATGCTTATCTCGACCGGCATATCCGAATTCTGGCCGTTCGTCGCGAACAGCGTTATTCCCGGACCTTTCGTGCCTATCACCGCCGCCGTGTCTTCGACTTCGATGCAGTCGCCGAGCGTCAGCGTCGAGACCGACGCGGTGATTTTTTCCGGCATCCCGGCGAAATACTGCAAGAGATCGAGTGTGTGCAGCGCCTGGTTTATCAGCACGCCGCCGCCCTCCGTCGCCTTTCTGCCGCGCCAGGAGCCTGACGCGTAGTATTCCGCGGTACGGTGCCAGGCAACGTGGCCGACGGCGGATATAACGTCTCTGTCCTTAAGATATTCCTTTACGAATACCGTCTCCCGGTTATACCTGTTCTGCAGACATACGCCGAGCATGGCGGCCGACTTTTTTTCGGCGTCAAGGACCGCTTCGAGTTCTTCGTACGATATGCAAAGCGGCTTTTCACACAGCACGCTGACGCCGCGTTCGAGCGCGTATACCGTCATCTCCGCGTGCAGATAATGCGGCGTACAGATATGCACGACGTCCGGATGAAATTCGTCGATCAGCTTTTTATAATCCGTGTACAGCGCAAGCCCGCCGTACGGCGAAAGCTTGCTTTCGTCGATATCGCATACCGCCGCGAGATAACCGCATTCAGACAGTATGTGCGCGTGGAGCGTGCCGATGTTTCCCGCTCCGATGACCGCCGATCTCACAGCTTTTTGCTCTCGAACGTGCCGGTCGTGTCTGCGACGGCGTTATCGTCCGCTTTCTTATAGCGAGAAACGCGTCTGTGAGCGTTAAGGTGCTCGAGATATTCGTCCTCGTCGACCGGCAGCTTCACTTCTTCACCGTTCTTCCAGCCGGACAACTCGATCGCGTTCATCAGCTCGACGCCCTTGATGCCCTCGCGTCCGTCGACGAACGGCTCCGCGAGCCCGAGGATCGCGTCGGCAAAATTGTTTATTATGCCCTCGTGCTGAGGATTCAGCCCGTCCGTCTCGACTTCCATAGCCTCAACGCCCGGGATGCTGAAGCCCTGATCGCACGTTTTTGAATACACCTGACTGTCAGTGCGGTTCTTATACCATTTAAGCGAACCGCCCTCACACACGACCTTTCCGCCGGTGCCGGAGACCTCGAATCTGTTCGTCCCGGGAGTCTCGCCGGTCGTCGTGATGAACACGCCTGTCGCGCCGTTGTCATACTTGAAAAACGCCGTGACCTCATCCTCAACCTCTATATCGTGCCATTTGCCGTATTCGCAGAAACCGCGCACGGAAACCGGAAGTTTACCTACGACCCACTGTACGAGATCGAGCTGATGCGGGCACTGGTTTATCAGTACGCCGCCGCCCTCGCCGTCCCAGGTCGCGCGCCATGAGCCGCTGTCGTAGTATTTCTGCGTCCTGTACCAGTCGGTTATGATCCAAGTTACGCGCTGCAGCTCGCCTATACCGCCGCCGGCGATGATCTCACGCATCTTTCTGTAAAGGCAGTTGGTGCGCTGATTGAACATCATTGCAAACAGCGCACTCGACTTTTCCGCGATCTCGTTCATCTCGCGCACGTGCTTCGTGTACACGCCCGCGGGCTTTTCACAGATAACGTTTATCCCGCGGACAAGGCAGGCTTCCGTCATTTCCGGATGCAGATAATGCGGCACCTCGATCAGCGCAGCGTCGATCAAACCGGAATCGAGCATTTCGACGTAGTTTTCAAAATACCTGATGCCGTCGTCGTTGAGCCTGTTCTTCATCGCGTCTATCTTTGCGGGGTTTATGTCGCACAACGCCGTTACGACACCGTTTTTAATCCTGCCGCCGGCGAACAGATGCGCCGCGTACATCGAGCCCTGATTTCCGAGCCCTATGATACCGAATCTGACCTTTTCCATTTCACAAATTCTCCTTTATATAATCAATACTTGATTTGACCTGAGCGAGCGGATCGGGATAATTCACCGCGTCGTCCTGTTCGACCAGGAAATGTACGGTTCCCGCCGCCTTAGCGTGCTCTGTTATCGCCGCGAAATCGAGGACGCCCTCGCCTACCGGCGCAAATCCGGGCGCAAACGACACCGCGCCTTCCGCGTTTTTTGCGGCGTTTACGCGGTAGTCTTTTAAGTGTATGCATTTTACTCTGCCGGAAAGCCTGTCGATCGTCGAGATCACGTCCGCGCCTCCGTACTGCAGCCAGTACGTATCGACCGTTATATTTATATCCGGTGCGTTTTCGATCATGTAGCCGAGCGCTGTGGAGCCGTTTATCCGGAACATTTCAAAATGGTGGTGATGATAGGAAAACTCGAATCCGCGCTCTTTCATATATCTGCCGGCGCGGTCGAGCGCGTCGACCGTTCGTCTGAACGCCTCGGGATCCGCGACCGTCGCGGGCGGCATTGCGCCGAGCCCGATGATACGGCATCCGAAGCTCTCGTGCTCCGACATCAGCGCGTCGGTATCGTTCAGTATCCGGTCCATCGGCACGTGCGTGAGCACCACCGGCAGACCGCTTTTGCGGCTGACGCGCCCGATCCGCTCCGGGTCATACGGCGCGCCGGAATACTGGATGCTCGAATAGCCCACGCGGCGCAGTTCGTTTGCCGTGTTTAAGAACCCCTCCTCGTCGCCGATTAGCGTTCTCAGTGAATAAAGGTTTATACCGGCTTCCATACGTTTTTACCTCCGATCTCATATCCGCTGCGGATAAGCAGTTTTTTAAGGGACGCGACGGCGTATTCAAACGCTTCGGCGCCGTCAGAGAAAGTGAATCTGTTCTTGAGCTCGCGCCCGTCGAATTGCGAATAACCGGCGAACACCTTCAGATGCGGCTCGACCGTCAGGACCGCGTCGCCTTTTACCGAGCGTATAAGCGAGGCGATATCGCCGTCGCCGAAGCCCGCGGGGACGATCTCACCCGTATCAGCGATAACGTCTTTTATATGATAATATCCGCAAAGCCCCGCCAGCGCCGGAAGCGATTCCGCCGCTTTTACGCCGCACTGTATGAAGTTTGCCGGATCGTACACGAAGCGCATACCCGGCACGTGCTCATACAGGTCGAGCACGCGCTGCACGGTGTCTCCGTAAATATCCTTCTCATTCTCGTGGTACAGCGTAACGCCGTACGATGCGGCGACATTTACGGATTCGCGCAAAAGATCGATCACCTCGCCGCGCCTGCCGTCAGAGCAGTAAAAGCTGAACATGCGGATCTTATCCGTTCCGAATATCCCGGCGAGCGTACAAAGCCGGTGAAGCCGCGCGAACAGCGTTTCGCGGTCGAAGCCTTCGCCGAGCCTGACTTTGCCGTACGGCGATCCGAGCGACCATACGCTGATTCCGCAGGCGTCAAGTTCGTTTCTGATACGCCGGGCATCGGCGTCGGACAGATCCGCGACGTTTTTTCCGTCGACGCCGCGCAGCTCCGTTAGATCGATACTGTTTCTTTTCAGAGCCGCGATCTGTCCGGATAAGGACGGCGACGCCTCGTCCGAAAATGCGCAAAGTCTGATCATTCATCCCTCCCCGGCGCTTTCCAGTCGTACGCCTTTCCGGGATCTTTGAACGGAAGTCTGAACATACGTCCGTCTATCGGTTCTCCGTATTTTTCATGTCTAATGATATTGACAAGCATCTCGACGTCCACAGTCCTGTGTCCGTGAACGCCGGGTCTGTAATACCAGTAAAGATTATTTGCAGCGCCGAGAAAGTCGAAGACCTCCCCCGCGGCGACAGTCGTCTGATAAGATCCGACGGGATTTGCCCATATGTCGCCCGCAGCCTCGGATACGAACAGCGTTCTCGGCGCTACCATCGCCTTGAGGAAATGCGTGTCAAACGGCAGTTCCGCCTCGCGCGTTCTGTACGCTTCCATACCTTCACCCATCCAGAAACCGAAAACGCGCATCAGATCGTCGAGCGTTTCGCTTCTGAATTCGGGTATACCGCCCCGCTCCGCTTCGCCTTTCATATGTACGCGGTAACATCCGCAGGCGCCGGCGCACGTCTCGTTAGGATTTACTATTCTTGCGCGCCTGTCAATCGCTCCCGCGAGTGCGGCCGTTTTCCCGCCCCGTGAATGCCCGGAAAACGCGATGTAATCAAGGTCGACAGGCAGTCCGAGTCTTTCAAGGGCGTCGACGCATCTCGAATAACCCCACGCCCAGGCGCCGAGCGCTCCGAACGTATATTCCGGATACACTTCGTAAAGCGCTCCTTTGCCTCTGCCCTCATGTTCGATGTCGTGAGCGAGCTCCATACGGTCGAACAAGACCCAACCGACGCCGTTGCCGAGCGCGGCATTCAGAAAGTCGCGGTCCATATGATACATCCAGCACATATCCCCGTCAACGATGACCGGGACGTTACCGTCGTGTTTTTCCGGCAGAATGACCTGCATACGGAACGAAACCCGTCTGTCTTCCGTACCGGCGTGAATCTTGTAGCCTTTGCAGACAGGCGACCAGTCGAGCAGCGGTTCGACCTCAAAATACTCCGGTGAAGGAGGCTGTGTTCCGTACTGAAGTTCAACGGCGGTCTTGTATATCTCCGCTCTTCTTTTCTCCCACTGATCGGGCGACGTGATGCGCGAACCGTCGTCGCAGACGAACGGATCGGGGAGCTTTCCGAGCAGTTCGTATTCCGTGACCTTCAACGTGTTTTCGTTAATCTCATTCATGTCTTTTTTCCTTTCATCCGAAGATTTTCAGCACTCCGGCGGCCTCCGCAAGCTCGGACGCCTGATCAGCGCCGCGTACGTACTCGAGCGAGATCCTGCCGTCGTACCCGTATTCTTTCAATTTTTTCGCCCACTCGCCGATCGTCTGCCTGTCCGACTCTCGCGGACAGCCTCTGTCGGCGTTCGGGCGCGCTATATGTATATGACCGAGCTCTCCCGGTCTCAGACCGTCGATGACCGAAAGATCTTCTCCGTTCATAAAGAAATGGAACAGATCAAGCATACATCCGACGTTGTCGTTGCCGATTCCACGGCAGAATTCAACGCCTTCGGAAAACGTGTTTATCAGATTCGACTCCGCATATCGAAGCGGTTCCAGATACACACGGACGCCGTATTTTTTGCCCGCCGTGCCTATCCTGTCTAGCAGCATCCTGAACCTGTCCGCCGCCGCTTCACGGTCCGCGCCCTCCGGCACGGCGCGGTTCCTTCCGCTTCCCAGTACGCAGTACGACGCGTCAAGCATGCGTGCGATTTGAAAGTTTTTCTCGGCGTATGACAGGATCTCATCCACGCCGTCGCGGTGCAGCATTATTTCGCCGCCGAAAAAGCCGTTGAACCCGTCGATCGTGATCCCGGCGTCCTTCGCCGCCCGCTTTATCCGGGCAATCTGTTCGTCGTCCATGTTGTGAAGCGCCGCAAAAGCCGGTTCGGCATAATCAAGCCCGGCGCCCGAAGCGAGCGCGAATCCTTCCGGCCCGCAGCATAAACCGTATTTCAATTGTCACTCCCCCCTTTTATTATTATTTTATCATTGCATTAAAAGAAAGTTAATTGCAATATTTGCAAAAATATATTGCAATTTATGCTGTTTTATGGTATGATCAGACAGTATCATCCGGGAGGTGTACGATGGAGTATTCACATATACGCACGAATGAAGTCGATATGAGCAATTTTCCGTCTCATATGCATAACGAATACGAGATATTGTATTTTCTGGAGGGTGACGCGGACTATACGATCGAGGGCTCGCTCTATACGCTGCGAAAACACGACGTGCTCGTCATAAGACCGAGGACGTATCACAACCTGCTCCCGAAATCAAACGCTTTTTACGAAAGATACGTTATAAATTTCGCCGCGGACGAGCTTCCCGACGGGGTAGCCGACGCGCTTTCGGAGCTGTCGCCGGCGTGCAGCGTCGGAGGGGATCCGTTCATCACGGGCTTTTTCGAAGCCTGGGGGAAATATGAGGATATGATGAGCGCCGACCGGCTTTCATCGTTCATTTCCTCGTGCGTGCCGGCACTCGTCATGTCGCTCGGTCACGCGAAACGCCGCGAGGCGAGCCGCGACACGAAGACCGACGCGCGTCTGAAGCAGGTGCTCGACTACATAGACACGCATCCCGAGCAGACCGTCTCCGTCGGTTCCCTTTCCGAGCGGTTCTATATGAGCCCGTCGTGGCTTTCGCACATGTTTTCCGAGCGGATGGGCATCGGGATCATGCAGTACGCGGCACGCAAGCGCATGCTTTACGCGCAGAAGCTGATAAACGAGGGAACGCCGCCGACAAAAGCCGCGGAGCTGTGCGGGATCGACAATTACTCCACTTTTTACCGCCAGTACAGAAAAACGATCGGCGCGCCGCCGCGAAACGGCAGAAAAGACACGTAGACAAGGCTTGACAAAAGCCGTATCCGGTGGTATAATCCGATTGAAATAAACAGAGGACGGGCACGAATATGAAAAAAGCCGATATCATAATCCTTTCCGGTCAGTCGAACGCCGTTGGCGTGGGATACGTGCGATATCTTCCCGCTCATTTCCCCGCCGAGACCGTCGATAAATGGCTCCGGGGCTACAAGGATATACAGATCAACTATTTCTCACACGACAAGAAAAGCGGAGGCTTCGTTGACACGACGGTCAACTGCGCCGAGCAGACGAAGGACACGTTCGGCCCCGAGCTCGGGATCGCAGACGCGCTCGACCTTCGCTATCCGGGCAAAAAGTTCTTTATCGTGAAATGCGCTTTCGGCGGTATGTCGCTGTATAAAGATTATCTTTCCCCGTCCGGCGGTCCGGAATACGACGCGGGATCTTTTGCGGATCAGCTCCCGAGTATCGTCAAAAACATTGAAGCGGGCGCCGTTGCGCGATATTCCTGGTGCTACAACGAGCTCGTCAAGATAACGAGAGATAGTATCGACGCGATAAAGGGAATGGGATACGAGCCGGAAATAAAGGCGTTTTGCTGGATGCAGGGTGAAAACGAATCCTGCGACGCCGGCCGCACCGCCGTATACGGACGTCTGTACGACTGCTTTTTAGCCGACTTAAAAAAAGAATTCGCCGGATATATCGAAAACTGTGTGTTCATCGACGGCGGCATAAGCACCGTCTGGCCGTTTTACAAAGAACTCAACGAGATCAAAAGAAATTATGCGGCGGAGCATGAAAACTGCGTGTTCATCGACACGATAGCGGCGGGTCTGACGACCGAACACGAGCCGGAAGGCGAGCCCGACATATATCACTACGATTCAGACTGTGTTATAAAGCTCGGCCATCTGTTCGCGGAACATATAAAACCGTAAAAGCAAAAAACCGCCTCGGCGGTTTTTTTTGTTTGTGTTATTTTATTTCAAGGACGGTATAAAGCCCGAAATGATCGGACGGGAATTTACCGTTGAATCTGTCGTCGATTATCCTTGCGTCGAGCGGCATAACGCCGGGACTGCAGAAGCAGTAATCGATATGCGCGTTTTCGGGGCTTCCGGGACGGTATCCGTGATACGTGACGCTGTTAAGATCCGTTTCATTCGCGTCTTTCATAAACGACGTCAACACAGAATAAGCCTTCGAGTCCGGCGCGGCGTTGAAGTCGCCGGTTATGAAGAACGGCGTATCGGAAAAATCTTTAGTGCGCGCTCTTATAAGCTCTGCGCTTTTGACCTGCCCTTCCTCGCCGAAGCCGAAATGCGTGTTCATGAAGACGAATTCACGACCGTTATCGGCGCTTTTCAGCTTGACGTAAGTGCAGATACGCTTGTGTCCGGTGACGTCCCAGCCGCCGGATTCCACGTCGGGCGTGTCCGAATACCAAAACCAGCCGCGGCCGGTCGCCGTGAATTTTCCGCGGCGCCACAGAAGCGGAGATCCCTCGATCCAGCCGGTCTGTGAGCGGTATTTGTTCAGCATTTCGTATTCGCCGTCAAAAATACGCTTGAAATGATCTTCCCAAATCGGCGTGAATTCCTGTATACCTATAAGATCCGGCCCGATCTTTGATATGACTTTATCAAGTCTCGGCGCGCGCTCCGCGACGGAATGCCCGTCCGGATCGTCGCAGCAGCGTATATTGAAGCTGACGGTTTTAAGCAGCATTTTTCGTCTCCTGTATTTGATATTTCATGCTTATTTTATCATAAGAATGTGAAAATTTCAATAGTTACGGAATGAAATCGCGGCGATGCCGCGATGAAATCCGAGCAAAGCTCGGATGAAATCTGCCGCAAACGCGGCAGATGAAATCAAATCCACCCGCCCGCCGTCGAGGCGGATTTCATCCACGTTAGTGGATTTCATCGGCTTCAGCCGATTTATCCCACCCGTAAGGGTGGATTTAGTTGCAAAAGAAGCAGCCGTTCGGCTGCTTCTTTTGCTGTGGTGTATTGTGACAAAATAAAGAGAACGGGAGAAATGAGAAAACGGGAGTTAATGAAGACGGCGCGCT